>CAZDGY010000034.1:0-16971 GCA_964504685.1 uncultured Kofleriaceae bacterium
CCGAACGCATCGAGCGAGTAGTGGCCGAGATCGGTCGTCACCTCGGCGAGCCGCGCGAGCGGAATGCCGTCGACCAGCACCTCGGTGTGGCCGGGCGCTGCGCCGCGCACCGAGATCGATTCGTAGGCGCCGAGTCCGCCGAGGCTGCGGGTCTGCACGCCGACCGTCTGGCCTACCGCATCGGCGACCGAGGCGGTCGCGGGATGCTCGTCGGGATGAACGACGGTGACGAACGGCGCTTCGTCGAGAGCGCGCTCGCGATCCCGTGCGGTCGCGCGATCGGGCGCGTGACCTTCGATGACGATAGTCTCGCCGGCTCCCGACGCCGGCACGTCGCCGGTCGGGTCAGCCGCCGCGATCGCCGGAGCGAGCGCGACTATGAAAGCGATTCGAGTCATCGTCACCCCACGTAACGCGGGATGACGGCGCAGACGCGCATCCTCCATCCCGAGGTCGCGACGGCGAGGTGTCCTGACTTCCGATTCGTCCTAGCAGCGCCTTCCCAGTTGCCCAGTGGCTGGCTTTCGCCATGCTGCGTCGTCCTCGGTTCACAGTAGCGGGGGCTGTGCCGTCTGGGCGCTACCTGAGTAGCGCCGTCGGCTTCCCTGCGTCCGTCGAGATTGGCGTCAGTTCGTCTGCTTCGTAGTGCAGTGCCTCCGCGCACGATGTCGCCCGATCGGGCGGCCGGTGTCAATCGCAGAGTCGCGCAAGCAGCTACTGGCCGACGATGTCGGGCTTCATCGGCCCGAGCGCGCCGAGCAGATCGCCCTGCTCCTTCGCCGGCACCTTGAACTTGTCGAGCGACTTCTTCAGATCCTCGACGAGCGCATCGAAGTCACCGTCTTTGATCTTCATCCCCTTGTGCGCGGTCTTCATGTCCTTGCCCGTGTACTTGCACTCGGGCGTCGTGCAACCGCCGGCCTCGGAGATCTGCAGCACGAGCATCTGCTTGAGGTGCGGGACGTCGGCGTTCGCGAAGTACGCGTTGATCCGCGCATCGGCGGCGACGTTCGCGACGAAATCGTCGACGACCGCGGTGATCGCCGGCGTGCCGCCGAGTCGGTCGTAGAGCGACTTGCCGCTCGCCGCGGTATCGCCTCCGCCGCCGGCGGTGTCTGCCTTCTTGCCGTGACAGGCGGTGAAGCTAAGCGCCGCGATAGCGGCCAACGACATGAAACGAATACGCATGCTGAATCCTCCGATGCGCGTACGAGCCAACCTCGGACGCGGATCGGGGTCGTAACACGGCGTTACATCGCTTGCGTGTTTTCAGCAGACGGAGCGCGCTCGGCGGTCGGTACGAGCTTGTACGACTTGATGAACCCGATGGCCTTAAAGCCGCGAGCCGCCCAGAAGAACAAGCCGAAGCCGACGACCAAGAACAGCGGTCCCGACAACATGTACTTCGTCCACGAGATGTCGGCCGCAGCGCCGGTGCCGTCGAACATGCTCGAGTCGATCGCATAGAGCACGCGGTCCGCGATCACCACGAAGATGACCGGCAACAGGTGGATGAGCGCGACCGATAACGCGCCCCACTTGAAGTAGCGCGAGTGGGTCGACAGCGGAACGCCGGTCTGGAACCGCGCTTGGAAGATCTTCTGGCACTTGCCGAGGAAGAACGACATCGCGAGGATCAGCGCCGCGAGGTTCATCACGAGGAATAGCACGACACCGAACAGCGCAACGAACACCAGGCCGCTCGAGGCGCCTTCGACGAACTGTAGATAGTCGACCGAGCGGCTGAAGTAGACGAGCAGCGTATCCACCGCCGGTGCTACGACGACGCCGAGCACGACCGAGGACAACACGGTGAGCACGACGAGCACACCGATCGTGCACAACGTCGCTTTGAACGACGCGAGGATCTCGCGCATCGCGGCGCTGGTCACCTCGCGCCCGACGCCACCGTGACCTTGTGCGGCGCGGATCGGGAGCTTGACGATCGACGTTAGCGTCGGACGAATCGCGAGCCCGAACAGCGCCATCGTGACGCCGAACAGGACGATCGGCAGGATGTCGAAGATGAAGTCGACCTTCTTGAACATCTTCTTGATGCTCAAGAACACCTTCGCGTCCTTGATGATCTTCTGGCCGTTCGCGAGGATCAGCGCGGCCGGTTGCTCGTCGGAGTTACCGCGCATCTGCTAGAGCGTTGGCGCGAACAGTTGCTTACCCATCGTGAGGTACTTCTCGGCGTGATTGTCGAGCGTATCGAACGTGCCGGTCGCGATCGCGATCTTCGGGTTCGTGTACGCCGACAGCGCGCCTTGAACGCCGCGCACTCCCATCATGACGCCACCGAACAAGTTGACCGAGACGATGAACGTGATCGCGGCGAGCGCCGAGTACTTGAAGAGGACGCGGCCCTGGCCCGGGTACTTCTTACGCAGCGCGAGCGGCATCAACAAAATTAACAAGCCGGTGAGCGAGAACAGCGTGATGCCGATCGCGAAGTGATTCATCCGCTTCGCGTTCTTGCGCGCCATCTGCTTGTCCATCTTGCCGAGCACGACCTTGCGTGCAGCGCGAACCGCCTTGCGAAATTGGTCGGCCGTCATCGACGGCATCATGTTGCTCGCGGCCGGGCGCGACTCGAGCTCCTGGTCGACTTCGTCGGTGTCGATCGTCGCCGGGATGCCTTTGAACGCGTCGTCGTACTCGGCCTTGAGCGCCGGGTCATCCTTGCCTTCGCCGTCGACGTCGAACATCGAGATCTTCGCCTCGGCGATGTCGTCTTCGTCCAGGTCGTCGGCATCAGCGGCGTCCGCGCCCTCGTGCTCGCCATCCGCATCGGCGTACTCTTCGCCGTGGTGCTCTTCGCCGTGATGCTCTTCGCCGTGATGCGCCGTGGCTTCGGCGTCGTGATGCTCGCCGTCGTGATGCTCGCCGTCGGCTTCGTGGTGATCGGCGGCTTCCACCTCGTGATGAGCCTCGCCGGCCGGGGCGGCGTGCTCTTCGCCTGCCGCAGGGGCCTCATGGTGCTCGTCGCCGGTCGGGGCAGCGGCTTCGTGATGCTCTTCCCCCGCTGGGGCAGCATGGTCGTCGTCCGCGCGGACTTGACCGAAACCAAGGACAACGCCAAAGGCCGCGAGGGCCAAAACGAATGCGAATCGCGTACGCATGCCGCGCTCGTAGCGCGTGGATCCTCGACGGGTCAACCGACATTTTCGCGTCGGACGAACATTCGAGCTTCCGAAAAGTCGCACCGTAAGACAAGCGAGCTAGCTCACGTTTGGCGATCACCCATTGACGACTCCGGTTTGCACCCCATGTTACCCGCCGATGACTCGAGACCTCGAATCCAAGACCTTCGTCGTGACTGGCGCGAACACCGGCATTGGCAAGATCACTGCGCAGGAGCTCGCGCGCCGTGGCGCTCACGTGATCATCGCGTGTCGCTCGCGCGCCAAAGCCGAGCCGGTGATCGCGGAGATCAAGGCCGAGACCGGCAACTCGAACATCGAGCTGGTCGAGCTCGACCTCAGCGACCTCAGCTCGGTGCGCCACTGCGCCGAGGAGCTGCTCGCGCGCAAGATTCCGATCCACGGCCTGATCAACAACGCCGGGCTCGCCGGCAAGCGCGGGTTGACCAAGGACGGCTTCGAGCTCGCGTTCGGCACGAACCATCTCGGCCACTACCTGTTCACGCGGCTGTTGCTCGATCGGATCAAGGAGAGCGGCCACGCGCGCATCGTCAACGTGTCGAGTGCGTCGCACTACCAAGCCAAGGGCATCGACTGGAGCGCGCTCCACGAGCCGACGAAGTCGGTCACCGGGTTGCGCGAGTACGAGGTGTCGAAGCTCGCGAACGTGCTGTTCACGAAAGAGCTCGCGCGGCGGCTCGACGGCAGCGGGGTCACGACCTATGCGGTCCACCCGGGGGTCGTCGCGAGCGATGCGTGGCGCCGCGTGCCGCAGCCGTTTCGCTGGCTGATGAAGCTGTTCATGGTGACGACCGAGCAAGGCGCGCGTTCGAGCCTGAGGTGCGCGACCGATCCAGAGCTCGAGACCGAGACCGGTCGCTACTACACCGACGACGGCCGGGAGAAGAAGCCGTCGAAGCTCGCCGACGATGTCGAGCTGCAGAGCAATCTGTGGTCGCGCAGCGCCGAGTGGACTGGCCTGCCGGCTTAGGCATCGTTCCCGTCACGACTGCGACCTAGTGTTTGCAGGTCGGGGCGAAACTCCCAGTTGTTCGCCCGGGCCAGCGGCGAGACCGTAGCGCCATGAGCTTGGTCGCGATCGCAGCCGTGTTGTCGACGCTGCACCTCGAAGGCAGCGCGACTCCCGCAGGCGGCGATTACATCGACGTCCCGTTTACCGTCCCGGCCGGCACGGTCGAATTCTCGATCGCGCGCACGTACGACACCACGTATGCGATCTTGGACTTCGGCGTGTGGGCGCCCGAAGGCTATCGCGGCTGGAGTGGCGGGCTGACCGACGACATCGTGATCGGGGTCGATCAATCGTCGCGCGGCTACCTGCCCGGCGCGATCACGCCGGGAGCGTGGACGGTCGCGATCGGCAAAGCCCAGCTCGCACCCGATGGCGTCGCGTACGCGATCGACATCACGTTCAACGATGCCGCGACGATCCCGGTGCTCGCGAAAGCCGACTACACGCCGGTCGTGATGGCGACCGATCATCGCTGGTACAAGGGCGACTTCCACGTTCACTCGACCCAGAGCGGAGATGCGCACGCGTCGCTCGACGACGACATCGCGCTCGCGGCATCGCGTGGCTTGGACTTCGCGAACCTCAGCGACCACAACACGATCGCGCAACACGCGTTGATCGCCGCGGCGCAAGCGAGCTGGCCGGTGCTCGCGTTGCGCGGCTCGGAGATCACGACTTACAGCGGCCACGGCAACGGCGTCGGGCTCGTCGATTACGTCGATCATCGCCTCGGCCACAACGGGCGCACGATCGGCGACGTGATCGATGACGTCACGGCGCAAGGCGCGCTGTTCATCGTCAATCATCCGGCGACGAACCTCGGCACGAACTGCATCGGCTGCGCGTGGATGCACGACGACGATACGCCGTGGAATGAAGTTTCCGGCATCGAAGTGCTGACGTCTGGTTACGACGTCGGTGTCGAAGCGTTCACGCCGACCGTGCTCGCGTTGTGGGACGCGCAAGAGGATGCCGGCAATCGCATTGCCGCGGTGACCGGCAGCGACGATCACAGCGCGGGCTTGAACGAAGGCGCGACCGGCGCACCGATCGGCAGTCCGTGCACTCAAGTCCTCGCCGACGAGCTGAGCGAAGCCGGCATCATCGCGGCGGTGCGAGCGCGTCACACCAAGGCGCAGCTGCGCGGGCCCGACGACCCCGACGTCGACTTCACGATGACCGCGGCCGACGGCAGCGAAGCCGACATCGGCGACGACGCCGGCCAACTCTCCGCGGCGCACGTCACGGTTCACGTCGCGACCGGCGACGGCATGTTCGTGCAGCTTTGGCGAGACGGCGCGAAGGTCACGCAGACCGCGGTCGCCGGCGACGATTTCTCGTGGACCTATGCCGATACGGCCGCGGCGGGCGCGCATCGCTGGCGGATCGAGCTGGTCGACGACACGAATCGGCGCGTCGTGATCACGAGTCACATCTACGCGCAGCTCGTCGCGTCGGGCGGCGGCTGCAATGCGGGCGGCGGTGGCGGTGGTTGGGGCCTCGGACTTGCGATCGGGCTCTTGATCAGACGCCGAGCTCGGCGCGGATCTCGCTGATCGAGCGGCCGGCGAATCGATCGCGGACGTGCTCGAACGTCGCGAACGTGCGTGTGAACATCCGGTCGATGTAGAGCGTGCCGTCGAGATGATCGACCTCGTGTTGCAGGATCCGCGCGGGCCAGCCGGCGACTCGCCAGGTGACCGGCGCTCCATGCTCGTCGAGGCCGGTAACCTCGACCTCGCGAGCGCGCTCGACCAGCGCGGCGTAGCCGTCGACCGACAAGCAGCCTTCGAAGAACGTCACGCGCTCGTTGCCGATCACGCGCAACACCGGGTTGACGATCGTGCGCGCGGGAAACGGCAGCCGCTCCTTCTCGCGATTCTCGGCATCATCGGCGTCGATCGGATCCTCGACCACGATGAGCCGCAACGGGATCCCGATCTGCGGCGCAGCGAGCCCGACGCCAGGAGCCGCGCGCATCACTGCGATCATCGTCTCGATCAGCGCTTGGATCTCCGGCGTGGCGAGCTGGGCGGAGGTGAGCTCGACCGCGCGCTTGCGCAACACCGCCGCACCGGTTTGAACGATCGCTGTGCGCTCCATTCGCGCGTCTTACCACCGACTGGCGATCGCGGGTACGCTCGAGCCAATGCGTGGTGCAGTCGTCGCGATCGCTGTCGCCGCGTGCTCGGCGAAGCCCGCTGCGAAGGATGCACCTGGCGAACCGACCAAGCCGGCCCCGACCGATGCAATGGTCGGCATGGAGCTGCGCGAGCTGAGCGGGCCGCCGACCGACGTGATCGACGGCGTCGTGCGCGCGCACGAAGGCGAGCTTCGCGCGTGCTTCGCAAGCGGCCTGGCGAGCTGGCCGGTCAGCGGCGGCGCGGTCATCGTCGATTTCACGGTCGCGCCCGACGGAACGGTCGGCGGTGTGTCGATCACCGGCGGCGAGCTCGCGCGCGATCCGATCGCGCCGTGCGTGACCGCTGCGGTCGCCGCGCTGCACTTCGCTGCCAGCGACGAAGCGACGCCGGTGAGCTTTTCGTTTCGGTTTTGGTCGGGCTCGGGCTCGACTCCGAAGCCGACGGCGAAGCCCCCGCCGGTCGACATTCGGCTTGAAGCGCAGGTCGCGTTTCATCCGGCCAGCGGTCCAAGGATCGAAGCGATCGACCGCGTGATCCGTGCGCGCAGCGGGATCTGGCGCGCGTGCTATCAGCGCGCCGTGAGCCTCGATCCCACGGTCTCCGGCACGTTGACTGCGAGCTTAACGATCGGCGCAGATGGCGGAGTCGTTGCGGCCGAGAAGATCGATGGCACGTTCACGAACGACGGCTTGGTCGCCTGCATGACGCGAAACCTACAGCGGCTGCACTTTCCGGCCGGCACCGCGACACCCCAGCGCTATCGCTTCGAATTCACGACGACGACGCACGCGCCGTCTTGGTAACGCTTAACCGACGGCGCGCTCGGCTTCGGCGCGCAGCGTCGCGTCGGCGATCGCGGTGAGCATGTGCGCGAGGTCGAGCATCGTCGGCCGCATCGCCGGGTCCTTCGCCAGCGCGCCGAGGATCGCGCGCTCGAGCTCGACCGGCATGTTCTTACGCAGCCACGACGGCCGCTCCGGGCGCTGCTCGGTGTGCGCGACCATCAACATCGGCAGCGGTCCGACGAACGGCGGCGTTCCGATCGCGAGCTCGTAGAGCAGGCAGCCGAGCGAGTAGACGTCGGTCTTCACGCTGACCGTGCCGTGCCATTGCTCCGGCGCCATATACGATGGCGTGCCGGCGATCGTACCTTCTTCGAGCTTCGGGGCATCGAGGCAGCGCGCGATGCCGTAGTCGATCACTTTGACCCGCGGCCAGCCGCCCGGACCTTGTTGATAAAGCACGAACACGTTGCTCGGCTTGATGTCGCAGTGGATGACGTTCGCATTGTGCAGGGCCGCGATCGCAGCGGCGATCTGCGAGCCGACCGCGGCGATCGCGCCGAACTCGAGCTCGCCCTTCTCCGCGAGCTCGCCGAGGTTCTCGCCGTCGAGATATTCCATCACGACGTACGGAAAGTCGTCGCCCGCGTGCGCGGCGCGGACATCGAGCAAACCGGGATGACGGACGCGCTCGGAGACTTCGCGCTCGGCGAACAGCTGCTCGATGACGTCTTGGCTGCGTGCGAACTGCGGGTCGAGAATCTTGAGTGCGACGCGCTCGCCGGTCGTCAGATGTTCCGCGAGGTAGACGCGGCACATACCACCGCGCGATAGCTGCGCGAGCACCATGTAATCGCCGAGGCGTGTGGCCGGATCGCGATCGCGGCGTGGCAGGACAGCCACGTCGTTGTTGAAACTGCCGATCCGCGCGGTCGCTTCCATCATGCGGGCGACAAGTGCAGCTCGAATGCCATTTGGCGCCGAGCGATTACGCACGGTTTGCCTGCTTCGAATTCCGTGTGCCGGCAAACATGACGACGGAGAGTCAATTCGTCCGTGTCGGACAGCGCGCACCTCCACTACCTCCCGCGGTGGTCGATTCAGGCAGTGAACATGCTTGGAGTCCTCCTCGTATTCGGTGCCGTCGCGGGCGGCTTCACCATGGCCGGTGGCCATTTCGGCGTGCTGATTCAGCCGTCGGAGTTCGTGGTCATCCTCGGTGCGGCGGTCGGCACGCTGATCACGAGCTCGCCCGGCCTGATGAAGAAGCGGGTGATCGCCGCCTTCAAGACCGCGATGAAGGACACGATTCCGAAAAAGAGCGACTACCTCGAGCTGCTCAAGTGTCAATACGAGCTGTTCATGCTCGCGCGCCGGCAAGGCGTGCTCGCGCTCGAAGCGCACGTCAACGAGCCCGCGAAGTCCGACATCTTCAAGAAGTACCCCGGCATCGCGAAGCAACACCATGCGCGGACATATCTCGCTGAAGCGCTACAGCAGATCGTCAACGGCATCTCGCCCGACGACCTCGAGGCACTGCTCGACGCCGAGATCGACACACTCAAAGCTGAAGGTCACCTCGCGACCGGCCTGGTCAAGACCGTCGGTGACGCGCTGCCCGGCATCGGCATCGTCGCCGCCGTGCTCGGCATCATCGTGACGATGGGACACATGGATGCGCCGCCCGCCGAGATCGGCCACCACGTCGCCGCCGCTCTCGTCGGCACGTTCCTCGGCATCTTGATGTGCTACGGCGTGTTGTCGCCGCTCGCGAGCAACGCCGAGACCCAGGAAGTGCACCAGCTGCGGTTCCTGCAAGTGATCAAATCCGCCGTGATCGCGTCGGCGCGCGGCGTAGCACCGCCGACCGACGTCGAGTTCGGCCGCAAGCAAATCTTCAGCGACGAACGGCCGAGCTTTGCCGACGTCGACAAGGCCCTCCAATCGATCAAGGGCAGCTGAGATGGAAGCCGCGCGACGCAGAGTCATCAAGAAGGTCGACGGTGGCCACGGCCATCACGGCGGTGCCTGGAAGGTCGCGTACGCCGACTTCGTCACCGCGATGATGGCGCTGTTCATGGTGATGTGGTTGCTCGCGTCGACCGACGCTGCGAGCCGCAAAGAGATCTCGGAGTACTTCCGCACCGGCATCTTGCCGACCGGCGATCTCGCGATGAACAAAGCCGCGCAGGTGACCCCGTCGGTGATCGAAGAAGCACCGACTCCGCCGCCGCCCGGCCAGGAATCGATGGACACGATCACGCACGAGCTCAAAGACTCGCTCGCCCGCCTTGCCGCGGTCGACGCCGAGCTCGCCGACGTCATTCGCAACGTCCATGTCGAGATCACCGCCGACGGCGTGCTGATCGAAGCGGTCGACGATGGCAAGGGCCTGCTGTTCGACGTGTCCTCGGCCAAGCTCAAGGAGCCGCTCGAACGGTTCCTGCGCGCGCTCGGGCCAATGCTCGCAGCGACGAAGGCGCCGCTCGAGATCAACGGCCACACCGATGCTCGGCCGTTTGCCGCGGGCGCGACGATGTCGAACTGGGACCTGTCGTACCAGCGCGCCGCTAAAGCGCGCGAGGTGTTCGAAGGAGCCGGCGTACCGGCCACGCAGATCTCCGGCGTGTTCGCGCGCGGGTCGTCCCAGCTCTACGTCAAGACCGACCCGATGGCGCCACAGAACCGCCGACTGTCGATCTTGATCCGCGTCGCCAATTCTGGCGCGCTCGTGAAAGAGCTGAGCAAGTAACTCACTAGAACCGCTGCGCTCCGTCGCGGCACGCCGCTTGCCTTTACGAGCTGCGTGCGACTCGCTCTGACGCTCGGAATTGTCCTGATGGCCGGGGTCGCATCGAGCGCCCATGCAGAATCGCTGTGGGAAGCCGAGCTCCGGCTCGGTTACGGCATCTCGGTCGGCGGTGGCGATGGCATGCCGTCGACGCGCGGCTCGCCGCTGACGTTCTCGGGCACCGCATCGGTCGCGTTCAACGAAGACCCGCTGCTCTACGGTTACGGCGGCATCTTGGTCGAGACGCTCGATCGCAGCAGCGTCGGCGCGGTCGCCGGTGTGCGCATGCTCGTCGGTAAGGTTCGATTGGCCGGCGGCGGCGTGCGCATCTTCAAGCCCTACACGCTGTGGGGCGGCGTCGTGAGCGTCGGCACGTGTAAGCGGCTGTCCGCGAACATGCAGGGCTGCGGCTCGGCCGAGGTCACGGCGTACTTCGCGGGCGACGATCTGCCCTCGGGCCATACCGTGATGCAAGCGCAGCTCGTGATCGGCATGGTGTTCGATGCGCCTTAAGCCGCGCACGATCGCGCTGCTCGTCGTCGAGATCCTCTGGGCTCTCGGTGTCGCCGGCTGCGGCCATGCGGCGTGCGCGCGCAACAGCGACTGCGCCGAAGGCGACGTGTGTTGGCTCGATGGCACGTGTCACGAACGAAACGATATTGCCTCCGGCGATGCCGGTGTGGACGCGAGCGACGGCGGCGGCGGGCCACTCGATTCCGGCGATGCCGCGATCGAAACCGTCGACGCTGCCGTCGACGCGCAACTCGACGGAGGACCGTAGATGGGCCAAGAAACCGAACGAATCGCTCGCTCTCTCGACAGCTTGCCGACGCTGCCGATCGTCGCCTTACGCATCGGCGAGGTCGTGCACTCGAAGCAAGTCACGGTCCAGCAGGTCGCCGACATCTTGCGGACCGATCCGGCGACGTCGGCAAAGCTATTGCGGCTCGTTAACTCGCCGTACTTCGGCATTCCGGGCGGAGTCTCCGACGTCGCGCGCGCGATTCCGTTCGTCGGCTTCAACACGCTCTACCAGCTCGTGCTGAGCATTTCGGTGCTCGACGTCCTCGATCCGCACGGCGGGTTCGACGTGCGCGCGCTTTGGTTACACTCACTCACCGTCGCAACCGCGGCGCGCGAGCTCGCGAACGAGCTCAAGGTCGTCGACCCGGGTGCGTGCTTCACCGCAGGCCTGTTGCACGACATGGGCAAGATCGCGCTGGCGAAGCTCGAGCCCGATCGCCTCGCTGCAGCGCACGCCACGATGAAATCCGAAGGCATCGGCATGCACGAAGCCGAGGAGCGCCACGAGCTGCCATCGCACGACCGGGTCGGCTCGCTGCTCGCCAAGCAGTGGCGGTTCCCGGTGACGCTCGCGACGCCAATCGAGCGCCATCACACGATCTACAAACCCGAAGTGCGGAATCGTCTTACTCAGCCGTTGCGATCGATCACCGAGATCGTCGCCTGCTCGGACTACGTGTCGCAGCTGTGCGCGTCGACGTTCGGCACCGCCGACGGCTGCGAGGATGGCGACCACGAGCTCGCGCCGTTGCTCGCCGAGAACGGCTTTACCGGTAAGCAGCTCGAGGACCTGTGCGACCGTACGCGCCGCCAGCTCGAGCAGTCGAAGGTGTTTCTATCGGTGCTCGATCAGTCGCCGACCGTGCCCGCGCGAGCGAGCTTGCCGGTCGGAGTCTCGTCCGAGCTGGTGCGCGGCAACGAGACCGTGAAGCAAGCGCCGCGGTCGGCATCGCGCCGGTAGTTGATCCGGCCGCCGAGCAACTGCACGACGTACGCCGAGATCGCGAGGCCCAAGCCGGTGCCGCCGTGAGTCGTGCTCGCGAATGGCTCGAACATGTAGTCGGCGATCTCGGGCGCGACGCCTGGGCCGTCATCGACGACGGTGAAGATCACCTCGGTCTCGGTCTGCTTGACGCGCAGATCGACGATGCCGTGGCGCGGCGACGCATTAGCGGCGTTGCGCAGTAGGTTGACGAGCACCTGCAGGAACAGCGGCTCGGCGACCGGAACGTCGACGGTAGGGAGCTCGCCAACGCGGAGTTGCGCGCGTTCACGCACGTAGCCACCTGCGAGCCGCACCGCACGAGACACGAGCCGATCGGCGCGCACCGGTCGGAGCGCGACTTCACCGTCGCGGATGAACTTGCGCATCTGGACGAACAGCTGGATCGCTTCTTCGCCGGCCGCACCGGCTTCGGCGATCGCCTCGGTCAACATCGGAGTCGCGCCCTCAGCGGCGAGCGTGGTGACATCCGCGAGCGCCACCGACAGCGTCTGCATCATCGACGAGACATCGTGGAGCAGCGACGAGGTCAGCGCGCCCAGCGTCGCCTGGCGCATCAGCTGGTTCATGCGTGTGCCGGGGCCGACGAGCTGCTGGACCGACGACACGCGCGCTTCGAGCACGCCACAGCGGCGCTGAGCGCGATGCGCCATGTAGCTGAGCAGCTGGCGAGCGCTCTCGCCGATGCCGCGCGCGCGCAGCCGGAGCTCGCCTTCGCCGTCGAGCGGCAAGTCGACGTACCAACCGGTGCCATCGCGTGGCACGGCGCCGCCGGTGAACGGGTGTTCGCCGGTGTCACCGCGCACGACCGTCGCACACGAACCGACACCTTCGACCGTGAGCGCGCGACGCACGACAACTTCGCTGAGCTCGAGAGGAGTGCACGTCGCGGCAAGCTCTTCGTCGAACGTGTTCAGGCTGAGCGCGTCTTCGACCGACGCGGACAACCTACGTGCGAGGTCGCGTTGCTCGAGACCGCGGCGAACCACGACCTCGATCTCGTCGTGCCATGGCTTTCCGACCTTGTACGGCGCGTCGGGAGTGAGCAACGCCCGATGCGCGCGCTCGTCGAGATATCCGGTCAGCAACACGCGAACGACGTCGCGTTGGTGCTGGCGAGCAAACTCGAGGACCTCGATGCCGTCATGGTCCGGCATCTTGAGGTCCGAGATGATGACGTCGTACTGGTTTGTCGCGAGGCAATCGAACGCTTCGCCACCCGAGCCAACCGCTTCGACACGGTATTGCTCCGATAGCTCGTCGACGAGCGCGTCGCGAACGTGATCGTCATCGTCGACGACGAGAATGCGCGCGGTCTTCACGATTTGCTCAACATTACGAGGGGTCCTTCGTGGGGATATCGTCGAGTCGTTCCGAGAACGTCGACAGTACCGACGACAGCTCGGGAGGCAGTTCCAGGCGTTGCGAGCCGGCCGCGGTGGCCGATCGACTCGCTTTCACGATCGCGTTCACGTTCGACTCGATCCGAATGGCGATCTGCGAAGCGCGCACGACCAGTCGTTCGAGCTCGGGCCCCGCGCGACTCGGATCGATCTTGGGGCCGCCGGCGGCGACGACCGCCATCCGCCGCAGCGTGCTCGATAGCGCACCGACCGGGTTGTTGAGGTGATGGGCGATTCCGGCGACGAGCTCGCCGACCGCAGCCCGCCACGCCAGCAACGCGATCTCGCGGTTGCGATCCTCGAGCTCCTGCTTGGTCGTATGTAGTTGCTCGTAAGCGCGCTCGAGATCGGCGTACGCCGCGAATAGCGCCGAGTGTTTCGCGAGCAGCTCCTGCTCGAGCAACCTGCGCTCGGTCGTATCGCGCGCCACGTAGGCAGCGAGCGCACCGTGCGTGGGATCGTCGACGTGGGCGACGTTGAGCGTGACGAACACCGGGTAGCCGTCGCTGCGGGTGAGCTCGACATCTTCGTAGTGCCCGGGCAGCGACACATCGCGCACCGCCTCGTGCTGGAGCTGCTCCACCGTCGAACCGACGAGCTCGCTCGCCTCGCGCGCCAACATCTCGCTCATGCGCACATTGGCTGACACGACACGACCGGTGGCGCGATCGACGATGAACAGCGCCTCCGAGGTGTTCTCGAACAGCAGCCCGAACACCGCATGCGAGATCTGATCAGCCACGGAAGCTGAATCGGCCACCGCGACCTGCCGTCAACCCCGCCGACGTCAGGGATCCACCGATCCCGCAACACCGCGAAGCGATTCGCAATCGCGATCGGCCCGCGACTTGCTGTGACCGGGAGCGTGCCCGCCGATTTTTCCACCATCGACAAGCTCGGCGCGGCCCTGTCGTTCCACCGCGAGCGGCACACGGTGCTCGCCGGCAACATCGCGAACCTCGATACGCCTGGCTATCGCCCGCAAGACCTCGAGCGCAAACCGGCGACCGATGGCACGAGCATGGCGATCACCAACCCGAACCAGATCGACAGCGGCTCCGAGACCGGCGACTACGTCACGACCTTCGACGATGGCGGTGCGCTGTCGAGCCCCGATGGCAACGCGGTCTCGCTCGAACGCGAGATGGCGAAGATCGACGCGAACCGCGCGCGCTACTCGACGTCGGCCGAGCTCGTCTCGCGCCGCATCGCTTTGCTCCGGTATTGCGCCGGGGACGGGACCTGAGGTCGAACATGGATTTCTTTACCGCCATGGAAGTCTCCGCGTCCGGCCTGTCGGCCGAGCGCACCCGCATGAACGTCGCCGCGTCGAATCTCGCGAACGCGCAGACGACCCAAGCCGAAGGCGGCGGACCGTACAAGCGGCGCGATGTCGTGCTGTCGGCGGTCGATGTGCCGGGCACGCAAGGCACGGACTTTCAACAGGCGGTCCGCGGTGTGTCGGTCAGCTCGATCGCGCAGGACCAGTCGGCGCCGCGGATGGAATACGACCCCGGCCACCCGCAAGCGAACGCGCAGGGCTACGTCGCGTATCCGAACATCAATCCGGTCGAGGAGATGGTCGACATGATCACCGCCTCGCGTGCCTATGAAGCGGGCATCACGTCGATGTCGACGGCGGTCAACATGGCCGAGCGCGCGCTCGGCATCGGGAAATAAGCCATGGCCATCGCCCCGATCAGCCTCCCGCAAGCGCCGATGCTCGACCAGCTCGCGAAGACCGAGCTGACCAAGACCGATAAAGCGAACGACGCGACCCAGACGCCGCAGGTAAACACCGAGGACCTCGCGTCTTCGTTCGGCAAGGCGCTGAGCGACGCGCGCGAGCTCGACAACAAAGCGACCGACGCGGCCGAGAAGTTCGCGGCGGGCGATCCGTCGATGGGCATCCACGAAGTCATGATCGCGACCGAGAAGGCGAACATCGCCGTGCGGTACGCGACGACTCTCAAGAACAAAGCGCTCGAAGCATATCGCGAGCTGATGAACACGCAGGTTTAAGCCATGGCGGACACTTCCACTCAAGGTCTACTCGCCATGCTCACGCAGCTGCGTGATCTATGGACGCGGCAGAGCAAACGCCGCAAGACCGCAGCGTTCGCTGTCCTGCTCGGCGTGCTCGGCTGGGTCGGTTACACGACGCTCGCGCATCACACCGACACGTGGACCGCGATCGCCGACGGCGCGTCGCCCGACGACTCGCAAGAGATGTACGCGATGCTGCAAAGCCGCAACATCCCGGCGCGCCTGCACGAAGGCAAAGTCGAAGTCCCCGAGGATCGCGCCGACGAAGCGCGCGCCGCGGCGGCGAGCTCGGGCCTGCCCCACTCGGGCAAGGGCTTCGAGTTGTTCGACAGCAACAACCTCGGTCAGTCGAGCTTTGCCGAGCAGGTCAACTTTCGCCGCGCGCTGCAAGGCGAGCTGTCTCGCTCGATCACCGCGCTGGCTCAGGTCGACGGTGCGCGCGTTCATCTCGCGCTCGGTCGCCGCTCGGTGTTCAAAGAGCAAGACGAAGCGCCGTCCGCCTCGGTCGCGCTTCACCTCCACGCCGGTCAAGTGCTGACGTCGTCGCAAGTGCGCGGCGTCCGCGAGCTCGTCGCGGCTAGTGTCGAAGGCCTCAAAGCCGACGCGGTCGTCCTCGTCGACAACCACGGCAACCTGCTCGATTCGAACGAGCCGAACAGCGTCGACCACAAGGCCGAGCTCGAGCACAACGTCACGACTCGCGTGCGGTCGATGCTCGAACGCGTCGTCGGCCCGGGCAAAGTGTCGGTCGTCGCGACCGCCGACGTCGACGAACGAAAGATCAGCGAGACCGAAGACGTCTACGACAAAGACCACACCGCGATCCGCAGCGAGTCGCGCACGGTCGAAGGCGTCGACGCGATGGGCAACGCGGGCTCGTCGGTCGGCGGCATCGCCGGCGCGCGTGGCAACCTACCCGGCGCACCGGGTGCGACCGCGAATCCGGGCACGCCGAACGGTCGGCTGCAGGAGACGAAGAACTACGAAGTGACCCATACCGTGCGTCAGACAGTGACGCCGGAGGCGCAGCTGCAACGCCTGCACGTCGCGATCGTCGTCGACTACAAGACCGACGCGAAAGGCAAGCCGGTCCCGCGCAGCGAGCAAGAGCTCGCCGAGCTGACCGCAGTTGCGCGCCAAGCCGCTGGCATCGACGACACCCGCGGCGACAAGATCGAGCTGCACTCGATTCCGTTCGCCGAGGATCCCGAGGCGGTCGCCGCCGCAGCGGCCGCGAACCTGCCGCCGACCAAGGCCGAGCTGCCGCTGATTCCGATCGCGATCGGCGGCGGTGCAGTGGTGCTCGTCCTGTTCACGCTCATCATCCTGCTCGCTCGCCGCGGCAAGAAGCATCGCGAGATGGCTCAGCTCGGTGGCGCGCCGCTCGCGTTGCCCGCGCCGGTTGCCGCGTTCGAGCGCGTGCTCGACCAAGGACCGTCGCTCGATTCGCCCCCTCCCGGTCTCCCGCCCGGCTCGTCGGTCCACGATCGCGTTGTTCAATCGGTCCGCGGTGACGCTGCTCGCGCCGCCAGCGTTCTGACCGCATGGCTGCACGAGCCCGCTCCGGCGGCAAAGGGAGCCAAGTGAACCACGACGCGACGATGTCCGGTCAGCGGCGCGCGGCGATCGCGTTGCTGTCACTCGACGAAGAGGCTGCCGCACTCGTCCTCGGCAAGATGGCCGAGAAAGACATCCGCGTGCTGGTCGAAGCGGTCGAGGACCTCGGCGAGATCGGCAGCGAAGTCATCGTCGGCGTGCTCGAGGATCTCGAGCGCGGCCTGATCGATCCATTCGCGCTCGCGAAGACCGGTGGCACCGC
>CAZDGY010000035.1:0-14503 GCA_964504685.1 uncultured Kofleriaceae bacterium
GAGCAGATCGCAACCAGGCTCGCCGAGTGCGCGCTGTCGGTGAAGCGCTGGGCTCCCGAGGTATCGGTCGCGTTCCTGTCCGACAGCTCGATCGACGAGAGCCACGAAGCGACGCTCGCGCACACGCTCGAGCGCGGGTTTGCAAACTTGGAGACGGCTGCGTTGCGCGCGCTCGACTTGGTTCAGCAGGGCGGAGGCAACGTGGTTCATCTCGACGCGGCGACCGCGAAGCTGCTTGGCGATCGGTTCCAGATCGTGCACGAGCGCGACGAATACCGGCTCGTCGGCTCGGCCGGGTAGAGCGTGCTGCAGCTGTCGCCGTACGTGTTGCCTCAACTGCGAATGGGCGGCGTGCGGATCTCGACGTTAAACATGACCGAACGCCGAGACCGCCTCGCGTACGTCGATGGTCTGTTCGCACACATGACGATGCTCGCGAAGCTGGTCGATCAGGGGTCGCTACCGCGCGAGGACGTCGAGCGCTTTCACGATCAAGCGTTCCTCGCCCGGTTGTTCGTCGTGATCGACTGGGACGCTCCGGGCGGCGCGGCGGTCACGTTGTGGGAGTACGCGCACGACTGGGTCTCGTTCGAGCCGACGCGCCTAGGCATCCTGATGTCCGACGGTCGGCTGCGCCATGAAAGCGAGATGCTGTTCATCCCGACCGGCGAGGCGACGGCAGCCTTGGCGCCGCTCGTCAGTGAGCTCGTTCGCGGCACGACGCGCGCTGACCTGCTCGATCTCGCTGCGAGCACCGGCGTGGATCTCGACGACGATTTCATCAGCGTCATGCTCGAGCGTGGCGTTGTCGACGACCTGGCACGACCGTGCTCGGCGGCACCGCGATTTCTGGCCACCGAGCACGACCGGATCACGTGGCTCGGCGAAAACGGCATCGTGATGCAATCCGGTGCGACGACGATTTGGTGCGATCCGCTGGTGCTGCCGCGCTTGCGCTACCAAGCTGACGAGCTCGCCACTGCGTTCGCGGCGCAGGATGCGATGTTCATCCCACCGCCGTATGGACCGGATTGCGAACAGCTCACCGTTATGGATCTGCCGGTACCGGACGCGATCGTGTTGTCGCACGAGGACGTCGACGTTTGCGATCTCGCACTGCTCATGTGCGTCCCCGAGTCCACGCCGATCGTGATTCCACACGCGCGCGACAAGCCGTGGCAGGTCGACCTCTACGAAACAATCCGATCCGTCCTCGGAGACCGCCCGATCGTACGGTTGGCTCATGGGGAGAGTCACCGGATTGGCGACATCGAGCTCAGGGCGCTCAGCTGGGTCGGGGAATGGCCGACCGAGCTACCGCTCGACTGGAACAACTACGTCGTCCATGGCCGGACCGGAACGGTCGTCCTTGGCCACACGTCTGCGCTGTTGGCGGCCCAGGTGGACGAGATTGCGACCGCGGTCGGCGATCGCGGGCCGAGCGCTCTCATCCTGGCGTACCAGCTATACGAAGGCAGCGTGCGGTACATGCATGGGTTCAGGGAGAGCCCAGCCCATCTCATGCATTCCACGCGTCCATGGCCGTGGTTCCTTCCGCTCGAGCACTCGTTCGATCTAAACCCGGAGTGGGGAGTCGGCACCGAGACGCTTCGGGCGCTGCGCGACCGCTGTGGGATCAAGCGCTATCACCCTTATGGGTTCGCGGGCCCACCGTGGCTCCGCTTTCAGATGCCGCATGTTCATCGCACGAACGCGGCGAGACGACGGCAAACCGTTTTCGATCGCGAGCGCGAGCTAGCGCGCGCCTGCGGGTACGACGTGCCGCCGCTTCAGGTCGGCGTCCCGTTCAACCTGGGTTGAGCTCGCCGGAGACGCGCACGAGGTAGCCAGCCTCGACGAGATCGGTCAGCAGATTCCACAGCCCGACGGCGCCGATCTCGCCGCGGATCTCCTCGGTCGCGATCACCGCGAGGTGTCCCCAATCGAACGGTCGCTTCAGTCGGACCAGCTTGCGGACCAGGCCGAGCAGCACGTCATCGAGCTCGAGAGGCTCGGGCGAGATCGCCGGTACATCGAGCGCCCAACCGGATGCGGTCTGCACGATCGCGCGGTCGCTCGCCGCGGGCGCCCATCGCCAAACCGCGGTCTTCCCCGCGAGGTAGACTTCCTCGAGCGTGAGGTTCTGGAGGTGCTGGATCGCTCGCGCGCGCAGCTGCTCGAACCGCCGCACGACGTGGTCCTTGGTCTCGGGCGCATGCGCGAGTGCGCCGTAGCAGTATTCGCGGGCCAGCTCTTCGCCGGAGAGCAAATCGCCGAGTGCTGCGGAGAATCCATTCGCCCACGTCGGACCCTTGACCCCGATGTTGATCGCGAAGCAGTCGGTGATCGATTCCACTTCGTGCCACCACGCGCGCGGGATGAAGATGACCGTGCCCGCCGCGGGCTCGAACACGCGATCGGGCGCCGGCATCTGCGTCGGCACATCGAGATCTCGCGCGTAGGCCTCGTCGAGCGCTGCGATGTAGGTGCCGTCCGGTTGGCGCGCCGGGTGATACGGCTGCATCGGGTTGCGCACGTGCCGGTTCTCTGCGACGTGCCAGCGCTTGCTCCCTTCGAGAAGGATCTGAAAGTTGATGTCGTGATCGAAGTGCCCCGACGACACCGATCCGGCGCGCGCCACAAACGCTTCGATGTTGACCGCCATGTTCGCCATCCCGAGCGCATCGGCGGTCGCGGTGGCCAACCGGCGCAGCTCCGGCACCTGTTGTTCGAGCGCGAGCACATAGAGTGTGAATCCATCGCGCAGGCGGCCGAGCGCTTCGGACGGACCGCACTTGCCGCGAAACTGGTTCGGACCGAACAGCACGACGTCCTTGGTCAGGCGGCTGCACAGCGCCTCCGGGCTCGACAACGCCTCGAACGTACGCAGTCGGGCGACGAGCTCGGGATTAGGCGCGGACAAGAACGGCACTTCGGGCAACCAGTGCTCGGTCACGAACCGCTCGACGCCGATCGGGCGCACGAGATCGTCCAGCGTGACGACGTCGCTCACTTCTCCAGCATCCGTAGCCCGGACTTGTCGAGGATCTCGCCGGTCAGCGCGTCGAGCTCGGCGCGCGATTCTTGATAGCGCGCGCGCTCGATCGCTTCGCGTAGCCGGACATTGCCGAGATCGTCTTGGCGGCGAATGATCTCTTGGCTCGACGACTTGCCGAGCTCGAATTTCTTCTGCTCCGCGTCGACGTTCGCGCGCGCGATCTCCACCGCGGTCGTCCCGAGCTTCGCGGACTCGGCATGGTTCTGGATCTCGTAGACCGCGCGCGCGGCCTCGGCGGCGACCTCGCGACGAGTCTTGCCGACTTGGAACGCGGTGTCATACGCGGCGGCGCGGCTCGCATCGTAGACGCCGGTCGCGGCGTGGTTCCCGATCGGCAGCTCGAACGTGAGGTTCGCATCGACCTCGAACCCGCTGCTGATCGCGCTCAACGCGTTGCCGAACGTCGCCGTGTGATTGATCAGCGTCGGGTTGACCGCGTCGTAGCCGGTGACGTCGGTGCCGAGCGGACCGCCTTCGACCCGCAGGTCGGCGCGCGGCAGCAGATCGCGCTTGGCCCCGGCGAGCTCGGCCTTCGCGGACTTGTCCTCGTCGATCGCCGCCTTGAGATCGTCGCTCGTCGCGAGCGCACGCGACACGAATGCCCCGGGATCGAGCTCGACGCCGTCGGGGGTCGGCGGCTCGGGTGGCTTGAGCGCGAGCTTCGTCGCGGTGACGTCCATCCCGACGAGCGTGCGCAGCGCGACCGACTGGTTGATCACGTCGAGCTCGGCCGCCATGACGTCTTGCTGGCGCGAAGCCATCGCTTGCTTGGCCGGCAACAGCTCGCTGTCGCTGAACTTGCCGGTGCGAATTCCGGCTTCAGCGATCGCGACCTGATGTTTCGCGAGCTCGACGCTGTCACGCCGGATCGCGAGCACGTCCCACGCGAGCGCGAGCTCCCAGTAACCGCGCGCCACCGAGAGCGCATACGCCCGCGCCGCGGCCGCGCGCCGGATCACCGCAGCGCTCGCATGAAAGCGCGCCGAATCGTACGCGCGATCGTAACCGGCGGCGCCGAAGCCCTTGAGCAGAGGTTGGGTCAACCGCGCCCGGACGCCTGCCTCGAACGTATTCGAGACGTCGGGAGATCGGTCGTAGTACGCGGTCGCGGTGCCGAACAGCTCGAAGGTGCCGTTGGTCGGGATCAGCTTGCGCAGGCCGAGCGACGCGGTCTCGCTCGTGGCGGTTTGCTCGAGGCTCGGCAACCCGAGCTGAACGATCGCGCCCTTCAGCTTCGAGTAGTCGCCGCTCGCGAACAGGGTAAGATCGTAAGCCCCCCGCGCCCCGGTGAACCGAGCGCGCGCCTGGGCGAGCGAGAACGCCGCAGATTCGAGCACCGGCGCCGACTTCGCCGCGACCGCGAATAGGTCTGGCAACGCCAGCTCCTCGGCGAGCTGGTCGAACGTCGGATCTGCCTTGGGCTTCGGCTCGGCACCGGCGGGGGCCACGACGAGCAAGGCCGATCCGATGACGCCCGCCATCGTCGGCCGGCGGTATCGGGTCACGATCGCGCACATCGGGACAATTGTCTCCGATCTGGTAGAGGCGGCCAACTGTTGCAGCGGTCTGGTACCATTTGGAGGAGTTGGGGGAGTTCGACTCCGAAGGAGCCACCCAGGTCCGCGCGTTCGCATTCGTCGGCGCGGACCGCATCCTCGTGGCCGATGCCGACGAGAATCGCTGTGACTGGGTCCGCCATTCGGCCGGCGTGATGTTCCAGGTCGAGGAGGTCTCGAACGCCCGCGACGCCCTCGCCCGCCTGACCGGCGACCCGCCGAAGGTGTTCGTCGTCGGCACCGCGCTCGCCGATGTCACGGGCGAGGCCTTACTCGCCTACGCCGCGCGCCACCGCCTGCTCGGCGTCCATCGCCCGTGGCCAGTGGTGTTCTTGTTGTCCGACACGCCGCAGTCGGCGCCGGCGGTCGACGAACAGCAAATCCCGATCTTCTTCCGGCTCGTGCCCACGCTTCAGCCGGAACGAGTCCGCGAGCTGTTCAACCAGGCGCTCGCGCGAACCGCGCAGCTCGAGCCGGCGTCGCGTGCAGACGAAGACGAGGATCCAGATCGCACGCGCCGGCTGGTCGAGCACATGCGCAAGCTCGGCCTGCAGCGTTCGGTCAAGCCGGCGGCCGAGGCGGTGATCGAGGCGGTGATCGACGTCGTCCACGCCGATCGCGCGCGCTGCTTGTACTACGACGACGAGCACGGCTCGCTGTGGTCCGAGCTCGACGAAGATAGCGACGCGCCGGCGTCGATCGGGCTCGCCGGTTTCGCCGCGCGCGCCGGCACGCCTATCGTCCTCGAGAGGGCCAGCGCCGATCCGGCGTACCAAGCCAACGTCGACGATCCGTCCGGTATCGGCGATGAACGCCTCGTCATCCAACCCGTCGTCGATCGCGACCGCCGCGTCCAGGCCGTGCTGATCGCGGTCCGCGCCGCGACCAGTCCGGCGTTCTCGCCCGCCGATGTCCGCGCGTTCGGCGAGCTCGCCACGTCATGGAGCCCGTACATCCACCAACTCGCGTCGGAGTCGGAGACCGCAGCCGAGGAGGCCGAGGTCGACGAGGGCGCCGCGTCGATGTTCCGGCAAGAGGCGATCGATCACATGATCCGCCGTGGTGCGCGGGGCGATGTCGTGCGCATCCATCCCGGCTGGATCCACGGCGCGTTCTGGCTCGTGCTCGCCGCGATGGGCGCGCTCGTCGGTTACTCCGCGATCGCGCGGATCCATGAATACGCCGAGGGGCCGTCGGTCGTGCGGGTCACCGGCTTGACCGATTCGGTCGCGTACGACGGCGGCAGCGTGACCTCGGTCGAGGTCGTAGCGGGTCAGCAGGTCACCGAGGGTCAGGTCATGATCCGGCTGCACGACACCGAGCAGGCGAGCAAGATGCGCGGCCTCGACGCCGAGTTCGAGCGCAAGCTCATCGCGTACCTCCAGGCGCCGTCAGATCCGGCGATGAAAGCATCGTTGTCGACGACGAGGGCCGACCGGGATAACGCGAAGGCCAACCTCGACGCTCGCG
This sequence comes from uncultured Kofleriaceae bacterium, assembly GCA_964504685.1. Classification (GTDB taxonomy): domain Bacteria; phylum Myxococcota_A; class Polyangia; order Haliangiales; family Haliangiaceae; genus JABFXX01. Next base: position 6,085 of record CAZDGY010000035.1, read on the forward strand.
TGATCCACGCGCCCCACGACGGGATCGTCCGCGACGTGCTGGTCTCGGTCGGCCAGAAGGTCGAGGCCGGCAAGGTGGTCGCGCGCGTCGCGCGCAAGGGCGTCCCAGAAGGCCTGTCGGTGCTCGCGTTCCTGCCCGGCTCGGATCGGCCGCGACTGCACGCGGGTCAGCTGCTGCGCATGACCCTCCCCGGCTATCGCGGCGCCGAGGTCGAGGCGCAGGTGTTCGGGATCGGTAGCGAGGTCATGGGCGCGAACGAGGCCAAGGCGCGCTACCTCGCCGACCGACTCGGCGACAGCGTACCGATCCAAGGCTCGGTGATCGTCGTCGAAGCGAAGCTGCCCAAGACGTTCGTGTCCGACGGCCGGACCTACGAGTTCCACGACGGCATGGTCGGCTCGTCCGAAGTTCGGTTGCAGTCAAAGACGGTGCTGCAGACCGCGATCGGGGTGTTCAAGTGAGCACCGCGAACGAGGCGCCGCCGGCTTCTGCCGCCCCCGTCTCGGGCGAAGAGGATCTGTTTCCGTCGCTCGCGCGGCTCTCGCAGGATCGCCGGCGCGGGCGGATCCCGTTCGTGCAACAGACCGAGGACGCCGACTGCGGACCGGCGTGTCTCGCGATGGTGCTGCGCTACCTCGGCCGCCACGTCATGCTCGACGAGGTCCGCGAGGCGATCGGCAGCGGACGCGAAGGCACCGACGGCGGCGCGCTGCTCCGGGGTGGCCAGCACTACGGGTTGATCGGCCGCGGCCTGTCACTCGATGTCGAAGGTCTCAAGTTCCTCCCGCCAGGCTCGATCCTGCACTGGGACTTCAACCACTTCGTCGTGTTCGATCGCGTGACCCGGAACGGCGCATTGATCGTCGATCCCGGCCGCGGCCAGCGCGCGGTCACGCTCAAACAGCTCCAGGAGTCGTTCACAGGCGTCGCGCTCGTGTTCGAGCGCAGCGGCGCGTTCGAGCGGCGCGAAGCCGGCGCAGGGCGCTGGCGGTGGTACGTCGATCAGCTGTTCGGCCAGCGCAGGCTCGCGATCCGCGTGATCGTGACGTCGCTGCTGTTGCGGTTGTTCGCGCTCGCCGTGCCGATGTTGGTCGCGCTCGTCGTCGATCGGGTGATTCCTCGCGGCGACAACGGCTTATTGATCGTCGTGTCGGTCGGGCTCGGCGGCATGTTGTTGTTCCAGCTGCTGTCCAACTTGATCCGCGCGCACTTGTTGCTCCAGCTGCGCACGAACTTCGACACGCGACTCACCCTCGGGTTCGTCGACTTCATGTCGCGGCTGCCGTTCGATTTCTTCCAGCGACGCAGCGCCGGCGATCTGATGATGCGCGTCAACAACAATGCGACGATCCGCGAACTGCTCACCTCCGACATTCTGTCGACGATGATCGACGGCGTGCTCGTGCTCGGCTACTTCGCGCTCGTGATCTACCTCGCGCCGCTCATGGCCGCGGTGGTCGGCGGGCTCGCGATGCTCGAGATGTTGGTGTTCATCTTCACGCGACGCCGGTTTCGCAACCTGCAAGCGAGCTCGCTCGATGCCCAGGCGCGCACGCAGTCGTATCTCGTCGAGCTGTTCGCCGGCATGTCGACGCTCAAAGCGTCCGCCGCGGAGGGTCGCGCCGTCGAGCGATGGTCGAACCTCTACGTCGACGAGCTCAATGTCGCGCTCGATCGCGGACGGCTCAATGCACTCGTCGATTCGGTCATGCACATGTTTCAGGAGGCGGCGCCTCTCGTCATCTTGGTCGTCGGCACGGTCTCGGTGCTGCACGGATCGCTGTCGCTCGGCGCGATGCTCGCGGTCAACTCGATCGCGCTCGGCTTACTCACCCCGCTATCGTCGCTGATCCAGAGCGCGCTCAAGCTGCAGCTGCTCGGCGGCTACATGGATCGCATCGATGACGTCTTGCGCCAGGAGCCCGAGCAGAGCGGCGACAAAGCGGTGAGCGCGCCGAAGATCACCGGCCGGATCACGCTGCAGAACATCTCGTTCCGCTACAGCGAGCGCGCGCCGTTCGTGGTGCGCAACGTGTCGCTCGACATCCGCGCGGGCAGCAAGGTCGCGATCGTGGGCCGCTCCGGTTGTGGCAAGTCGACGCTCGCGAGCCTGATCGCCGGCATGTATCGGCCCACCGAGGGTCGAATCTTCTTCGATGGTCACGACGCGGGCCGGCTCGAGCTCAAGAGCCTGCGCCGCCAGCTCGGCGTCGTGTTTCAGGCGCCCTACCTGTTCCAGGGCTCGATGCGCACGAACATCGCGCTCACCGATCCCTCCACTCCGCTCGATCGCGTCGTTGCAGCCGCGCGGCAAGCGTGCATCCACGATGACATCGATCGCATGCCGATGGGTTACGAGACGGTGATCGCCGACGGCGGTTCGTCGCTGTCGGGCGGCCAGCGCCAGCGCATCGCGATCGCGCGCGCCCTCGTCCATCGCCCGAATGTGATGATCCTCGACGAGGCAACGAGCGCGCTCGACTCCGAGACGGAGCGCCGCGTGATCGACAACCTCAACAAGATCGCGTGCACCCGGATCGTGCTCGCCCACCGACTCAGCACGATCGTCAACTCCGACGTCATCCTCGTGATGGATCAGGGCGAAGTCATCGAGTCCGGCACCCACGCGGAATTGCTGGCACGAGGCGGGCTGTATCGTACGCTTGTATCTGCCCAGCTTTCGATGGGCGAAGGAGTGGACGCTTGATGCTGCGCCGCGCGGTTTGCTCGCTCGCTCTGCTCGTGGGCTGCGTCAACGATCAGCCGGTCGGCGAGGACAAGCCCGCACCCGACCCGCTGGCCCTACCGCAGACGGCAGTCGCCGACGTCCCGAAAAACCCTGGTTTCATCGGCGTGCTGACGCCGCGCGACGTCGCCGAGGTGACCGCACCGTTCACGACGAAGGTCGATCAGTTCTTCGTCAATCTCGGCGATCACGTCGAGAAGGGCACGCGGCTCGCGCATCTCGATGAACAACCGCTCCAGCAACAACTCACCGCCGCGAAATCGGAGCTGCGCGCACGCCAAGCCGAGATCTCTCGTGCACAATCGGCGAGCAGTGCGGCTGCGGCCGCGTATCGGCGCGATAAGGCCGGCCTCAAAGAAGGGGTCTCGTCGCGTGCAGACGTCGCGGACGCGCAGGCGAAGAGCAACGAAGCCGGTGCCTCGGTAGCAAAGGCGGTCGCCGACGCCGAGCAACAGAAGGACAACATCGCGACGCTAACCGACAAGCTCGCGAAGATGACGCTAACCGCGCCGATTGCGGGCCAAGTCGCTCTGCGTTACGTCGACGATGGCGCGCGGGTCGAAGAAGGCAAGCCCGTGCTTCGCGTGATCTCGTCGGGCCAGCTGTTCGTGCGGTTCGCGATTCCGACCGATCAAGTCGGTAAGGTGTCGCCGAACGACGTCGTCGATGTTCAGATCGACGGGCGCCCGGGCCTCGCACACGGGGTCGTGACCAACGTCTCGCCGGAGCTCGACTCGGTCGCGCAGATGATCCTCGCCGAGGCCGAGCTCACCGCACCGGTCCCCGACAAGCTGCAGCCCGGGATGGTCGCGCACATCATCACCGCCGCCGCAAAGCCCGCGAAACCCGCGCCCTAACTCGCGACGACCTGGATGTCGGCGCACACCGCGTAGTGATCGCTCGCGGCGATTTCGCCTTCGCCCTTCCCTTCGCGCTCGGTCAGCACGACGTCACACGCGTGCACCGTGGCGCGACCGTCCTTCTTGCGCGTCGTGACCAGCACGTAGTCGATCCGGCGATCGAGATCGAGCGAGCGCAACGGGCGGGTGAAGCGATTCTCGCTCGACCACGTGATGCCTTGCGCCGGGCCATCGCCCGGGCCGGGCTCGCGGTGCAGCCGTAGCCATGCGTCTTGGAAATGCGTACGTCGGCCCGCGAGCGTCGTCAACCCGCGCATGAAGCGCAGCTCGTCGGAATCGGCGGTCGCGTTGAAGTCACCGCACAAGATCTGCGGCGCCGACGTGTTGTCGCGGCCGAGTGCGCGCAGCTCGCCATCGATCGCGAGGACCTGGTGCTCGCGCGCGAGCCCGTCGTCGAGCCGATAGTGTAGATGCGTCGTATGCAGCCAGATCGGCCCGCCGTCGGTCGCGACCTGACCCGACAGCAGAATTCGCGCGTCACCCGGCCGCGGCTCGGGCAGCGCGAGCACTCGCACGTTCTCGAGTGGCGGGCGCGAGAGGATCGCGAGGCCCTCTTCGCCAGCGTCGGAGGTCACCGCCGGGCGATACGTCGCATGCAGCCCGAGCACGTCGGCGACGGCATCCGCGGTCGTCGGGCCCGAACGACCATCGAGCGGCCGGACCTCTTGCAGGCACACGACATCCGGATCGAGCGCGCGCAGCTGGCGGGTCGCGAGCGCCAACCGGCGATCGAGCGGCGGCTCGATTCCCCACAAGTTGAGCGTCACGACGCGCAGGTTCGACTTCACGTCGCGACTATTACATAGCCGGCCCAAACCCGTTCCAGCCCCCGCCCGAGCCGTGTTAAAAACCTTGGCCCTCGGAGCCATCGCCAAGTGGTAAGGCACTGGTCTGCAAAACCAGCATTCCCCGGTTCAAATCCGGGTGGCTCCTCCAACTCTCGACTTGCGCGGCGGCAGCATCGCCCACCACGCCGCGGCCGCGCAGGCCGCGTAGGTCGCGAGCCCGGTCATCGCCATCATCGCGGGGGTCGCCGGCGCGGGAATGTAGAACGAGGCCACGAGCAATGCGGTCATTGCGCCGAGGACCAGCGCGGCTCGCGGTCGGCGATTGTCGCGTCGCTGCCACCACACGATCGCCGCACCGACGAAGACGCCGGCCTCGACCAGCAACGCGAGCTCGCGGTGGTTCCACAGGCCCAACCCCAACTTAGTGCCCTGCGCGCTCGCGATGGGGAGATCGCGGACATGCACGACGAGATCGAGCACGAAGTGCGACGCCACCGCGAGCGCGATGATCAGCGCTTCACCGCGCCACTCTTTCGCCGACCGGAATGCGCGCCACAGCAATGCGAAGCCGACTGACCAGACCACCGCGGCCACGAGGCTGTGCGAGAACGGCATGTCATAGAGATCGAGCGGATTCGATTCGGTGAAACCGGGCGTCATGCGGACGTGCTCGACGCCGGTGAGCACGAACACGCCCCACAACACGTCGACGGCTTGCGCCGCAACAAACAGCGCCCACAACGGAATGGATGGCCGCGCGCGGTGCAGCACGAGCGCGGGCGCGTAGTGTCCGATCAGCACGGGTCAAGCCGCCGCCGCACGCGCTGGCTCACCGGTTCTGGTACGGGTGGAAGACGTAGTCCTTGGCCTTCACCGCCACGTGGCACGAGTCGCCACAAGCCGGCGTTCGGCAACACGCCACGCTCGCACCGATCAGCATGCTTCTACCGTTCATCGACAGCCCCTTGAGTCTGTTTCGTCTGCGCCTCGCCCTCCATTGGACGAATCGGCTTCTGCGCGCGACGCTAACATGGGTGCTGAGGTCGGATTCGCTCTACGTGGCAGCGCAGCTGACGCACAGCGCTGCCGCTGGCAGGACGCGGAGCCGGAGCGGTGCGATCATCGCCCCGCAGCCGGTGCAGCGGCCGTATGTGCCGGCGTCGATTCGCTCGATCGCGCCGACCACCTCGGCCAGCGCGCAAACGTCGGACTCGGGCAACGCTCGCTGACGCGACACTAGCCACGACCTCGTCCCGTGATCGATCTGCATGACACTCCTCTCCTGCATGCGCCGCGCCCGAAGGTTGGAGACGCCGACGCTGCGCTTCAATGGGCCGGGACGGATCAGTTCTCCTCTGGAGCGCCGTGAGTCTTTCCGTGTGACCGAGCGTTGAGAGCGGATGCGAGCTGGCGGTGCCGCTGATCTTCGTCGGTAGCCCGTGGCGTGTCGCGCCGATCGTGCACGACATCCTCGAGTTGGCGCCGTGCTGCGCGGAACGCATCGGACACCGCGACGTAAACGTCGGTGTGTGCCTCGCCGCGACCAGGATCATGTGAGACCGAGATCGAATGCTCCGGGATCGCCAGCGCGATCCTCACGTGAAACCTCGCGCCGTGACGATGACGACGACAGGGTTTATCCACGACGACGGTGCAGCACTCGATCCGGTCGTAGACATGTTTGAGTCGAGCGACCCAGCGCTCGACCGCCGCTTCGACCGACGGACTCGGGGTCATGCCGCGAAAGGTGATGTCGACGTCGGTCTTCACCCAGCTGCGAGGCTGATCGATCCCGACCGCGGCATCATCCAGAGTGTCGATTTGTCCACGCATGCATGCACAGGGTGCAAGAACGCCGCCGTCGGCCTGGATGCCCGGGGGCGTTCGGAGACGGATCCGCGGGCATCGCTCCGCGCACGCTTTGCGCCGGGCGCTCGGTACGCATGCGCGAGGCCGCTCGTGCCGATCGCGCTCGTCAGTAAGCCCCCAGCTAGCTTCAGCTCACGGCGGTCTCGACGAGCGTGCCGAGCTGCGTGACCAACCGTTCGACGTCGATCGGCTTGGCGAAGTGCGCATCGAATCCAGCGGCGACCGCGTGCTTCACGTCGACGTCGCGCGCGTGGGCGGTGACGGCGACCGCGGGCACGAAGCACCCGGTCTCTCGCAGCCGACGAATGAAGCTGTACCCATCTTCGACTGGCATCGCGATGTCACAGACGATCACCTGCGGCATGTGACGCGAGACCTGGTCGCGCGCTTGTGCTGCGGACGCCGCGGTTTCGACGACCGCACCGGCCCGCACGAGCAGCAGCGCGAGCGCATCGCGCACGCGAGGGTCGTCATCGACGATGAGTACGTGGACCTGGTCGAGCCGCGCCGGCGGTCTGGCGCCGGTCGTCGGGGACTCGCGTCGCTCTCCCGCGATTGGAAACCGAACGACGAAGCTGGACCCGCAACCGAGTCCCGGACTGGTGGCCTCGATCGTTCCGCCGTGCAGCGCGATCAGCTGCCGCGTGATCGAAAGCCCGAGACCGAGGCCTCCCGACCCGCGAACGCGCAGATCGTCGATCTGGCTGAACGGCTCGAACAGCAGCGGAAGAAACTCCGGCGCGATGCCGCGCCCATCATCGGTGATCTCGATCGCGATCGATCGTTCGCCGCTCGTCACCACCACCGCGACCGCGCCTCCGGGTTCGCTGAACTTCACTGCGTTCGACAGCAGGTTGTCGAAGACTTGCCGCAGCCGCACATCGTCGGCCAGGATGTCCGCGGCAGCGCGTGGCCCCCGACGTGCGATCGCGATGTTCTTCGCAAGAGCCGCCGGTGCGATCGCGCCGAGCGCCTCGCCCAGCACGCACTCGAGATCGACGGGGCGCAGGTCGATATAGAGCTTGCCGCTGATCGCACGGGACACGTCCAGGAGGTCCCCGACCAGACGGGATTGCGCGATCGCACTGTGGTGAATCGCTTCGATCGCCTGCTCGCGTAGCGCGTCGGTCACGGTGGAGTCGCGCAAGACCTTCTCCCATAACAGCATCGCGGCTACTGGCGCGCGCAACTCGTGCGACAGCGCGGCGATGAACTGATCCTTGAGCCGGTTGGCTTCTTCAGCCGCGATTCTCCCGGCGCGTTCGGTCGCGAGCTCGAGTGCCGGCTTCGTCACGCGCATAGCCCGTCGTTCGACGCGTCGAACTGCAGGAGTCGTGTTGGTAGGACCGCAACCATCCGTCACACCACTCGAGCACACATCGTCGGTAGTTACGATGAATCGATCGGGCAGTTGCCCGGAATCCGGCCACGAGCCCACCCGCACGGCTCGACGACGGCACGATCCATGCTCGACCCAGCGTAGAGGCCCTATGACGAGTCACCCCACCGGTAACGAACCACTCGCGACGCGCGCCAGGCAGCGCAAGGCCGAGCTCGAGGTCGCGTTAGCCGATGCGGCGTCGGGCAATAAGCCTGAGCGCGACGACATCGAACGCGCGCTGTTGGGGCTCGCGCTGCTGCTAACCGGGGCTAGCGATCCTCTCGCCGAAGCGACCGCGGTCGAGCTGAAGCTGTGGCTCGAGCGCACGCGGGACCTCGGCGTAGCGACGCCGATGATCTAGTCCGCGGACTGATCGCCTGACACTTGAAACTCTAGATAGTCGCCCCCCGCGCTCGCCCTCGGAGCGGCCGACGGCCCGAAGAACAGCGTGATCTCGTTGGATACCGCGCTGACGCCCACGAGATAGCGAACCGCTCGCTCCGCGGCGTCGCGCTCGTGGTTCCAGGTGACCTGCCCTTCGAGGATGACCTCACCTTGCTCGACTCGAGCGGTGACCGTCGGCGGAACGCACACGTCCCAGCGCAGCGCATGCTGCGTCGCGGCTGCGAGCTCGCCATCGCTGCGTTGATGTTCCATGAGGACGTTGACGACGAGGTCCTGCGCGACGGTGCGAGCTCCACTCGCGCGCTTGGTC
>CAZDGY010000035.1:14513-16924 GCA_964504685.1 uncultured Kofleriaceae bacterium
CTTCTCCGGATACGTATCGACCACGCCGAGCAACGTGACCCCCCCGTTGTCTACGCTCACGCGAATCTGCGCGGCGTTGACATTCGGGTCCCAGCGCAACTCGGTCTCGATGTCGTCCCTCAGTTGGAGATCCGTTTTCATCATGATCCGGTACTAAGCACGATGCATGCCCTGGCGACGCGACTGCGTGGCGCTACGGATCGCGCGCTTATTCGGCGAGCATGTCGACCCCAGGAGCCAGCGTCGTCGTCGTGCCGCGGTACGTCAGCTGCGCGCCGATCTGATCGCGCACGAACGCGATGACCGCGGTGTCGCCGTTCGCCAACGTCACCGTGGTGGTCGAGTCGCCAGACGCGACTGCCGAGGTCACGGCACCGTCGATCGCGATGACGTGCAGGTAGCGCTGGTCGCCACCAGCCGCGGTTTCATCTAGCCGGAACCCGCTCGTGTAGTCGCCACTCGGATCGCTCGTGTAGTCGAAGCTCGACGAGCTCGCAGCGCTCGGCGCGAGCCGCTGCACGGTCATCGTGTGAGCGCCTCCGATCGTCGCGACCGCACCCGCGATCGCGGGCTGCTGCGGCGTAGCGAGCTGCCACACCTGTGACGTTCCCGACGCGGTAATAACCCGATCGTAGACGACGATCACGTTCGGCTGCAGATAGACGATTTCACGCTGCATCGTCGTGATCGCGGGGTTGCCTGCATACGCCGGCGTCAGATCGGCTGCGGCATAGGTCCAGCCGTTGCCGACGTGGAGCGACACGAGCTGAGACGTCGTGCTCCCGAGCTGCGGTACGGGTTGTCCGCCGCTGTCGACGCGCACGAGGCTGTGCGCGGTGGTCTCTTGGCGCAAGCCCGAGTGGGTTTGGATCACCGAGTCATCGACGAGCCAGCCGTCCTTGTAGATCATCAGCGCGCCTTGATCTTGGTGCGCGTGCGATTCGGTATACGGTCCTGCGATCAGGTTGACCCAAGTCGCATGCGTGTCCCAGCCGGACCGCGTGTAGAGCTCGCCGATGCCGGGCGCGTAGTAGGTCGGATCGAGACCGCTGAGTTGGGTGGAGGCGATATCGGGGCGATCGTAGAGGAAGTCATCGATCGCCATGAACTGCTCGGTCATCGCCGGGATGCTGCAGTTGGCGAGCAACGCCTGTGCGGGACCGGCGAGGCTGTCGCCGGCGTAAATCCCGACCAGCTCTTGCAGATACTGGCGATGGTAATCGAAGAACGCGCCGGTCGATTCTCGCGCTTGATCGCCAGTCGGTGAGACTCGGTCGAGCGTGGGAAGCGTCTGGTGGATGAACGACAGCATCGACGCGCGGGTCTGAGGCGTGCTCGACGCGAGCGGCTCGCCGGTGGTCGCGTACCAGAAGTCGTAGAGCTGCCACAAGCTCCGCATCGAGACGCCGTAGCCGGTGCCTTCGCGCGATCCGCCGCCGACGAGGTCGCCGGTGAACAGCGGCACGAGTTGGTCGAGCACCTTGGTCTGGCGAAACTGGACCAGCCACTGGTCGGCCATCGCGTCCTCGCCGTTCGCTGCGAGACCGACGAGCATCGTCGCGCGCAGGAACGAGTAGTAGTAGTTGTCGAGCGGATCGTTCGTCGCCCAACCGTCCCACGCCATCGCTTTGCCGCCCCACGCCGCATCGGCGGGATGCCACACGTTCCAGATCGCTTGATCGGCATATGCCAGCCAGCGCGTCTTCTGCGAGTCCGACAGGCTCGCGTTACACCAGTCGTACGTGAGCGCGAGGTCTCCGATCATGTCGCCGATGTGGAGATAGCTGTCACCCGCGACGTCCGGCTCGCTCCCTGCGGCGATCGCCGCTTCGGCGGTCGTGACCTGCGGTTCGATCACCGAGATCGCCTGTGCGCAGTAGGTCGGATCGCCCGTGAGTTGCCCGAGCAGCGCGGCGTTCCACGCCGAGAAGTTGTAGTAGTCCGCGCCGGCGAGCTCGTTATCGACGAGCGTCTTGAAGTGAACCGCGGCCGGGCGACCCGCGGTGAGTGCCGCCTTCAACCGCGCTGCGTTCGCGCCGAGGTAGATCCGCGGATGTTGCGTTGGATACGTAGGTTGGACGTCGACGAACGCGTCGGCTCCGGCCGAGCCTGTCCCTGCATCCGGGCCCGCGCCATCGCCGTTAGCTTCGGTTGGTGCGCCACGTGCACATCCAGCCAGCACAAGAGCCGAAGCCCATCCCGCAAATGTGAGAGTTGTCATGGAGGCACGGATAGCAGCCGTGCCGGAGCGCGTCATTGTGTCCATTTGCGGACACCGCGACCTGCGCGCGCGAGGTTTTCCTACGCGGATAGCCCTCGTGCGCGCAAAGAGCTATCGGCGATCGTCCGGAGCGACGCGCCTTACTCTTTGCCGAAGCGCAGAACCGAAAATAATAATGCGGTTCACCGTG
>CAZDGY010000036.1:0-16904 GCA_964504685.1 uncultured Kofleriaceae bacterium
CGCGGCGAGCCCGATCCCGCCGATCACCGTCGCGGTATCGCCGAGGGACACCGCTGCATTCGCGCGTTGCGTGCCGGTCGGCGTGCATTCGATCGCGTTGCCCATCTTCACGCACCCGCCGTTCGAGAACTGGCTCTTGTAATGGCTGTTCGCGATCACGCCGATCACCACACCGGCGCCGACGAGTGCGACGCCGCTACCGCCGAGGACTTCGGCGAGCACGACGCGGCTGTGCTGGCGATGCCTCGAAGTGACCTTCGGCCCATCGACCATCACAGTGGGCGCCAGGTCATTCGTACGGTGCGACTCCAATCCCGTCGGTGCCGGCACGTCCACCGGGACGAACACCTCCCGGACTTCGCCGGCTTGCACCGAAAACGCCTGCTCGAATATGGCGTGGCCCGGCCGCGTGACGCGGATCGCGATCGCCCCGGGATCGGCCTTGCGCTGGATCAACCCACTCGGCGGCACACTGGCGCCAGCGATCGTGACCGTGATGCCGGCATCGCCCGGCTGCTCGATCGTCACCGCGATCTGGCCGAGCTTCGGCAACAGCGCCGCCGCGCGATCACGCGCCGCCGCAGCGCGCACGTCGTTGCCTTTGCCGGCAGACAGCGTCGCGGTTTGCTCGAACAACCGCCACGCATCGGCGAGGTGGCCGAGCCGTTCCTGACAGTCGGCGAGGTTGAGCTCGGTGCCGTCGGCTTGCTCGATCGCGAAGCTCTCGGCAAAGCTGCCGCACGCGGCCTCGGTCTCGCCGCGCTTCAACTGGTCGCGCCCACGCTCGAACAGCTCGGCCGCCTTCGGATCAGGCGCAGGCTGCGCCGACGCCTGTGCGGCGTACAGCACGATCGCGGCGATAACCCCGGTCCGCACCGTCACCATGATCACGTACGACGCTGGCTCTGGCAAGGATCCAACGCCAAGGGTACGGTCCGGTTCAATGCGCTTCACCGAAGAGCACGATCAAATCCGCCGCACCGTCCGCGAGTTCGTCGAAAAAGAGGTCAACCCTCACATGGCGCGCTGGGACGAGGACGGGGCGTTCCCAGCTCACGAGCTGTTCAAGAAGGCCGGGCGACTCGGCTTGCTCGGCATCGCGAAGCCCGAAGCCTACGGCGGCCAAGGCCTCGACTACTCGTACCAGATGGTGCTCACCGAAGAGCTCGGCACGTGCCACGGCGGATCGATCCCGATGGCGCTGGGCGTCCAGACCGACATGGCGACGCCCGCGCTCGCGCGCTGGGGCAGCGATGCGTTGAAGCGCGAGTTTCTCGCGCCTGCGATCGCCGGCGAAGTCGTGTGCTCGATCGCGGTGAGCGAAGTCTCGGGCGGCTCGGATGTCGCGGCGATCAAGACGGCCGCACGCAAGGACGGTAGCGACTACGTCATCAACGGTTCGAAGATGTGGATCACGAACGCAGCGCAGGCCGATTGGCTGTGCCTGCTGGTCAACACGAGCGAAGGCGCGGTCCACCTCAACAAGACGCTCGTGATCGTGCCGACGAAGACGCCGGGCGTCACGATCGGCCCGAAGATCGACAAGCTCGGCTGCCGCGCGTCCGATACGTGCCCGGTCTACTTCGAAGACGTCCGCGTGCCCCAGGCGAATCGGATCGGCGAAGAGGGCTCCGGCTTCATGATGCAGATGGTGCAGTTTCAAGAAGAGCGGCTGTGCGGCGCGACCGGATCGTTGCGCGGCATGGAGTCGCTGATCGACGCGACCGCCGCGTATTGCAAAGAGCGCCACACGTTCGGCCAGCCGTTGCTCGACAACCAGGTGGTCCACTTCCGGCTCGCCGAGCTGCGCACCGAAGTCGAGGCACTGCGCTCGCTGTGCTACCGCGCAGTCGAGGAGTACATCGGCGGCAAAGACGTCACGATGCTAGCGTCGATGGCCAAGCTCAAGGCCGGCCGCCTCGTCCGCGAGGTCTCCGATAGCTGCCTGCAGTACTGGGGCGGCATGGGCTACACCTGGGACAATCCGGCGGCGCGGTCGTATCGCGACTCGCGCCTACTCTCGATCGGCGGCGGCGCCGACGAGATCATGCTCGGCATCATCTCCAAGCTGATGGGCATTCTTCCGAGCAAACGAAAGAAAGCATAACCATTCGCGTGATGACTTCGCCGCGACTTTTCCGCACGCTCTAGCCCGATGGTCCGCCTCACGCCGCTCGCCGCCTGCGCGTTGGCAGCGGCGTTGTCGGCGGTCGCGTCTGCGGAGCCGGTTGCGGATCCTGTGCCGGCCGAGACGTCGCTCGCGCCGAAACGGATCGCGGGCTTTCGCGTCCACGGCAAGTCGATCGTCACCGAGACCACGGTCGGCTATCTCGCGCACGTTCACGTCGGCGACACGATCACGTCGGAGAGCTTGCCCGAGCTCGAGAAGGCGATGATGTCGAGCGAGCTGTTCGAGACCGTGAAGATCACGCTCGAGGACTCGCCCGATGGCGTGCTCGTCGTCGCCGAGCTCAAGGACAAGCTGCGTCAGATCGCGGCGCCGACCGTCTATATCGCGCCCGGCACGTGGTCGGTCGGCGTCGGGTACGTCAACAACGATCTGCGAGGTGAAGACAAGAAGCTGCTGCTCTACGGTCAGATCGGCAATCGCACGAACATGTTCTACGGCGCGTATCTCGATCCGTCGGTCAACGGCACGAAGCTCACGCTGCGGCTCGATCTGTACACGTATCAAATGATTCGTCCCGAGTACGCGAATCCCGTCGACGACCCGACGAACTTCTCGGTCGCTCGCTACGTCACCGAGACGTTTCTCGACGCGGGAGCGCTCGTCGGCTGGCAGTTCAAGTGGTGGCTGTCCGCCGACGTACGGCTGCGCGGCGCATACGTCTACTTTCGCAAGGCGCACGCCGACGACGTCGACAACACCGCGTTACCGCGGCCCGAAGCCGATGGCTGGGACAACACCGCGCAGGTTCGCGTCACGATCGATCATCGAGTGCATTTGTTCGGCGTGACGAGTGGCGCCTACGCGCAGGTGTTTGCCGAGTCGTCGCTGCCGTGGCTCGATACGTTCCAGTATCAAGACACGTGGGCGCGCGCGTACTACAGCTGGAAGTTCTTCCAAGAACACGAGCTCGAGTTGCGCGGCTTCGCGGGCGTGGGTCGGCACATGCCGTTTCACGAAGAGCTGACGAACGGAGGCGAATCCGATCTGCGCGGCTACGACGCCGATCAGTTTCGCGGCGACACGCAGCTGACCGGGCGGGTCGAGTACTCGGTGCCGCTGTTCAAGTTCACGCCGCCGCTGATCGGCACGCTCGCGTTTCGCGCGAACGCGTTCTGGGACACCGGCTACGTCAAGTTCAACTTCCCCGACCCCAGCGGCATGCGGCAGTACTTGCCCGGCGAGCTCGGCGGCAGCTCTTGGTTCCGCAACGACGTCGGCGTCGGCTTTCGCGTCTATCTCAAGTCCGTCGTGCTGCCGTTGCTCGGCGTCGACCTCGGCTACGGCATCGAGGGGCACAGCCCCGAGGTGTACTTCGCGCTCGGGCTGACCGATTTCTAGACTCGTCGGCGTTCACCTCGGCGGGAATCTGCGCACATCGCCGTACCGACAGCGCGCGACCGTCGAGACTATCGGCGATTCGTCGCGGACGGTATCGTGGGTGTGATGGCTAAATATCGCGTCGTCGTCGCCGTCCTCGCCTTCTCTGCGTGCGGTCACCATGGCAAGACCGACACCGGTGGCGATGGAGGCGCGATCACCGCGCTCGCGATCACACCATCGGCCGCGACGGTCGCGCTCGCGGCGAATGGCGGCAACTACGCCGCGACACAAGCGTACGAAGTCACGGCGACGTACGCCGACGGATCGATCGGGGACGTGACCGCAGATGTCACGTTTGCCGCCGACGACACGAACGCCGTGAGCTTCGCGAGCTCGCTCGCGACCGTTGTGGCGGCGGGGCACTACAACGTCACCGCGACGCTGCAAGCGGGTGCGACCGCCGCGGCGACGCTCGACGCGACGTTGACGGACACCGGCTTCGGCGCCGGCTTCGATCCGAACGACCAAGCTCTGCTCGATGGCTCGCCGGTATCGACACAGACTCCGACGATCGCGTATCCGCTCGCCGGCGCGTTGTTCCCGGTCAATGTCTCGCCGATCTCGATCCAAGCGCAGAAGTCCGATCCATCGCAGACCCTCGCGCGCATCGAGCTCACGTCCGGAACGCTGTTGTCATATCGCTACTACGCCCCGTGTACCGCGTCACCGAACCCCGGCACGTTTCCGAACGCGTGCATCGTGTCGATCACCGGATCATTCGCTACCCAGCTCGCCGGCGTTAGTGAGAGCGGCGACGTATCGCTCGCGGTCCGGCTGGTCGCGCCCGACGGCAGTATGCTCGGCGAGTCGTCGCCGATCGCACTCGCCTGGGCAAAGACGAGGCTGACCGGCGGCCTCTACTATTGGACGACCGCGGGCACTGGCGACACGACGTTCAACACGGCGATCGCGCGCTACGACTTTGCGGGCGATACTTCGACGCCCGCGATCTATTTGTCGAGCGCGAATGCGCCAGCTGTGCCGGCAGGCCAAACCCAGTGCATCGGTTGTCATGCCGTTTCGCCCGACGGCAGTAAGCTGTCGTTCTCGCTCGGCGGCAGCCTTCCAGGTTACTTCTCGCTCTTCGATGTTGCGAAGACGACGCCGATCGCGACCGACATGACGAATAAGTTCGCCGTGATGTCTACGTTCTCGCCCGACGGTTCGAACGAGGTCACGATGAGCTACGGCGACCTCACGATGCGAACAGCGGACGACACGCTCGGCATCGTCACCGATCCTCTGTTCCCCGAGGTCACCGAGCAAAAGAGCCACCCGTTCTGGAGCCCGTCGGGCACCAAGTTTGCGTTCGTGTCGTGGGCGCCGTCGCAGGCCGACATCACCGCCGGCCACGTCACTGGTGACATGGTGCAAGGCGCGCAGATCTGGATCGCCAGCGTCAACGGCACGACGATGGGCACCGCGACAACGCTCGTCCCGCGCGCGGCGGGAGTGACCAGCTACTACCCGTCGATCAGCGATGACGACAATTTCGTCGTCTTCGACCAATCGAGCTGCAGCGGGCCAGCGAACACGGGCGGCTGGGGCCAAGGTCCGTGCGACGGTTACAATGATATCTCGGCAACTCTCCACCTGGTGTCGACCAGCGGCGGCAACCCGGTCGCGCTGACGAATGCAAATGGCGGCGACTCGCCGCTCACGACGAATTCGTGGCCGCGCTGGAGTCCGGATCACGGCGAATTCCGTGGCAAACGCCTCTACTGGGTTGCGTACTCGTCACGGCGCGGTTACGGGCTGTCCTTGTCGGCAGGCACCGGGGCGGACACGACGAAGCCACAGTTGTGGTTCGCAGCGGTCGCGGTCGACGACAGCGGCGCGATGCCAACCTCGGATCCGAGCTTCGCGCCGGTCTGGCTACCCGGACAAGATCCGAACCTCGCGGGCCCTCGCGGCAATCACACACCGGCGTGGACGTCGAAGGTCGTGGTCATTCAGTAGCTGGTCGGGACGCGAAGTGCTGGCCGCGTGAATCAAGAGTACGCCGCGATGACCCAGTGCTTGCCCGATCTGCGCGGCGCGAGCTTGTTGGCGTGGATCGCGACGACGTCCCAACGATGGGACGAGGCGACGCGCTCGCCGCGCACCGATTTGTCGTGTGACTCCTGCGCCATCGTACAGCCGCCGATGAGTGCGTCATCTTCGTCGTCACTCCTAACGAGCCCGCCGAACGCCACCATCCCGCCCGCGAGCGGGCCGGTCGGAACGAGGTGCCATTTCGGCTTCCCCTTGATCGGTGCGAGCAGGTGCTCCGCGAGCGCAGCGCTCACCGCATCGGGCAGCGCGGTGTTCGCTCCGGCCTCACGGATCTTCGCAGGCGAGATCGCGACCGGCCCGTCGTTGGCGCGCGCGCGGGCTGCGGGCCAGCCGACGACGACGTCGCAGATGCAGCTCCCGCCGTTTGGGAAGTCGGTCGCCGCAACAAAGACCGCACGCGTCTTCGTGAGGGCGTGCTCGAAGGCCGCGACGCGCTGATCGATGTCGTCGAAGTCCGCCCGTGTCCGCCAGCCCCAGACGAGCAATGCCTCGGTGCTCTCGACGAGGTGATCCGGTTGCATCGGGTGCCTGCGCGCGGGCCGCGCGAGCCGCTTCGCGATGTTGCTCGGCGCCGGTGGTTTCGATTCGACGAACGCCTTCGCGTGCCCGAGCCCGCTCGCAACGCTGAACCACGGGTTCGCCGGGCCGACGTTGTATGCGTTGATGTCGAGCTTGGCGCCCTCGAGAATGCGCTTCGCCTCGAGCCCGATCGCCTCCAGCAACTTGGATCCGATCGCGTGCGGCAGCTTCGGGAGCTTCGCGCGGTCGATCGTCGCTACGATCTTGGTGTCCTTCAGCGAGAACTTCTTGATGAGCGCGAGAGAGGCGGGATCCTCCTTGCCCGACACGCTGATCGACGTGAACGATGCCTCGCGCAGGCGAGCGAGCATCCGCTTGGCGTCGTCGACCGAGATCGCACTCCTCGCGAACGCCGAGGCGAGGTCGGGGCCGCCGAGCCTCTTGTGGAGGACCGCGTACGTGTGGAACGCAGCCGCGCCGAACGCAGCGACCACGGCCGAGTCGCCGCGACGGTTGCGCACGTTCTTTGCGCCCTTCGCGAGGAGGGCCTGGACCATCGCAACGTCGTCGCTCCTTGCGGCCGCGAACAGCGGCGTCTCGCCATCGCGGTCGACCGCGTTCGGGTTCGCGCCTCGCTTCAACAGCAGCGCGACCAGCACGTACGCCCCCGCTCTGGCGGCGTCGTGGAGCGGCGATCCGCTCCGGCGCGCAGAGTACGGAGCGAGGTTTGCGCCGGCCGCGACGAGCGACTCGGCCGCCTTGATCAGCGCCGCGTTTCGCTCCACGACCTGCTTGCGCGAAAGGACGAGGTCCTGGTGCTCCGAGTGCTTGAGCTCGCGCGTACAAATCTCGAGCGCACTCGTCTTCTTCGGATTTGGATAGAAGTCGCCGTCGGTCGCGACCCGCGCGTCGGGGTTGCCGCCGAGCTTCAAGATCGCTGCGAGCACCGCGGTCACAGGACGTTCTTCCCAGTTGTCTGAACCGACGACGCTCGCGACGACCAGCTTGTCGCGCTCGGCGGGCTCTAGCTCCGCCCACGCCGCCTGGACGCGCGAGATCGCGTTCTTCGAACCACGCCGCACCGCTGCGAGGAGAGCGTTCATGTCCGCCATCGAGCGGAATAATGCACGTTTCCGCGGTACCCGCAGATCCCGGCTACTCGGCTGCTCGCCATGGCTGGTCGGCATGCCACCTGGGACGCCACGGGTTTCATCGGGTTAGCGCGGCACAGATGGTGCTCTTTGTCCCCATCAGGAGAACCCGATGCGCACCCTGATCATCGCACTCGCCATCGCGTTCACCGCCCTCGCGCCGTCCGCCACTCACGCCGCAGCGCGGCAAGGCGTGGCTGACCCCGAGGTTCACGTCACGGTAACAACTCCGAGCGTCGATGCCGCGAACCGCAAGGGCCACGCCGACACGGTCCGGCGCGTGCTGCTCGATGCGTTCAAGTGTGCGGCCGCGGTGCGCGGCGAGTTCGGCTTCGACGTCTCGGTGACCAAGCTCTCGGTCGAAACGGTGCGAGGCCACGTCGCGATTTCCGCCGAGCTCCACGTCGTGATCTCGGATCGCGACGGCAACATCTTGTCGTACGTCACCGGCTCCGCAGTAGTTGAAGTTCCGAATCGCGAGCTCGCGCCGGAGCGGATGGCCAAGCTCGAGCACCAAGCGGTCGAAGAAGCGGCGGACGGTGTCGTCCATCCGCTGCGCGTCCAGTTGCAGCGCACCGCGACTCGCCGTGCCGAGCTGCTCGCCTCGAAATAACGCTACGGCAAGATCTCGAACGTCAGGTCGATCAAGTGCTTGGCTTCGTCGAGGTTCGTCAGCGGATTGATCGTCGACGCCTTCGACGCGTCGCGGATGCGATCGCCGCCAGCCATCACCGCGGCGCGAGAGAAGATGTCGCCTTTGTGAAGGCCTAACATGTCGAGGTAGCGCTTCGCATCGCCGGGCGACACGCCGGTGACCGCGAGCTTGCCGATCCGATATTGCGCGCCTTCGACGATCGCGAATGTTGCGTTCGCATGATCGCCGGTCGGCGGTGCGACCTTGACGCTGACTTTGAGATAGCCGTGGTCGTAGTAGTAGGCGACCACCAGCAGCTTCGCGCGCTCGATTCGATCGTCGAGCCATGGCGTCGCCCCTGCGATCGTGCCGTCGAGCGCTTTCGTGAGGTCGGCGCGTGACGCGTGTGCGTTGCCGGCGAACGTCACCGCGGCGATCGTCACTGCGCTGCCCAGGGTGATGTCGATCATGACATCGACGCTGCCGGGTCCGGCCGGCGACGAGCTCCACGACGCGATCGCGGAGCGATAACCACGCGTGAGATAGCGATCTCGTAGCTGCCCGGTCAGCGTGCGCAAGAGCCCGCGATCGAGCGGCAAGCCGGTCGCCGCACCGAACACACCAGACACCGCGAACGGCGCGCCTGTGCCCTCGCGAGCAGCGAGCGCATGGAGGATCGGCTGCGGCGTGATCGCGATCGTGAGCGCAACCCCGTCGGCGCGCTGGGTCGCGCGCGCGGTCACGTCGGACACGCCGCGCAGACCGAGCACGTTGGCGAGCTCGCCCCGCAGCCGACCGCGATCGATCCCGGCAGTGCCGACCTCGGCGGCGACAAGCGCGTGAGCCGCCGTGCGTGAGGCCGGATCGCCACCGGTCACGTCGACCGCTCGAATCGGCCCCGATAGGGTCGTCCAAGCCGCTTCGGACGCTACTGGCGCGAGCGGCGGCGCCTTCTCGATGTGGTGCTTCGGCCGTTCGCCGTCTAGAAAGCTCTGCCTGGCGGCGGCGGCTTGCTCGGGTGTGCCACGCAGCTCGTCGCCGATCAGGACGTTGAACGCTCGAAGGACCATCAGCTGACGCGCGAGCTCGATGCGATAACTCGCGCGCGTGTAGTGCTGGCTCGCTAGCGCCGCGTCGAGACCCGCGTCGTCGACGTTGTTCTGCTTCTTGATCTCGCCCATCGCGGCGTCGATCTCGCCATCGGGAAGTGTCTCGCCCAGGGACGGCACGCGCTCGATCCCGGCCGCAAGCGCGACCGCGTCATCGATCGCGAGGTCGGCGGTGGTCGACCGTTCGTCGAGCTGGCTCTGCCAGATCGGCGTCGCATCGACGAGCGCGGCGACTCGATCGACTCGCGCGACCGCGCCAACTTTGGCGTGATTGTCGGCAGCTGCGATGCGAGCGGCGCATACGACCGCGATCGCGACGGCGCGCATCACTCTGGAACGACGCCGCCGATCGGCACCCAGATCGTCTCGCCCGATCCGCCGACTTCGAGCTCGTAGTAGCCCTGCAGCAGTTGGACAACCGTCGCCGATTGCATCAAACCGTTCGGCCCCGGCACGAGCACACGCGCGCCCGGCGCCACTTTTGACGGAATCTCGCCGGCGACCGACGAGCCGGACCCGATCGTGCTGACCCCGATGCCAGACGAGCCGATCGATCCCATCCCGATGCCCATGATCGAGCCACGCGGCTCGTCGGACTCGGGCTCCGGCTCGGACTGCGCCGGCGGACGCGGCATCGGCTTGTTCGAGATGTTCTCGAGCACGCCCGCGATCGCCATCACCGCGGACTCCGTGCCGGCTGGGACCTCGATCGCCCCGGCGCGACGCGATTCCGGCGGCGGCGTGGTTGGAATTCGCTGCGGCGCGGCCGGCGGTTCGGGCGGTGCGAGCGGCGATTTGCCGCGTACGATGATCTCGCCGGAGGCCTGGGTCGGCGGATTGCTCTGCGCACGCGGCGCCGGCGGCGGCGCTTCCGGTGGAACCGGCGGCGCGCTGTGATGGCGCGGCGTCAACCGACTGTCGCCGGCGGGCTGGGTCGAAGCGCGCGGAGTCGGCTCGGCTTGCGGTTGCGAGCCGTAGCGGCGATTCGCGGGAATCCGGCCGGTCTCGCTGCTCGGATCGGCGGCCCAGTCGTTGTTCGCGGGCGGTTGCGAGCCATTCGGCCATGCGTTGCCGTCATCGGCGGTGATCGAAATGTGGCCCATGCGGATCAGCTCGACGCCGAACACCGCGCCCGCCGCAGGGTTGTACGCGATCAACTCCTCGACCACGTTCGCGAGCATCGCCGGATCGGTGACCGCCTGCGGCGTACCTGCCAGCACGACGCGGCGGGTGAGCAACCGCGCGAGCATGCGCTCGACCGAGCGCGACACGCTGCGCAGCACACCTTCGTTGACCGAATCGAATGGCAAGCCCACGAACTGCGCGATCAACAGTCCCGGATCGCCACACCGCACTTGCAGCGAGCCCTGCGCATGCAGCCTCACCGCCTGGCCGGTCGACGGAATCGTGAACGTCGTGACCATGTCGAACGACACTTCGACCGGCGCGGTCAGCACGAAGAACGCGGCGACCGGTCGACTCGGATCGGGCGTGCGCCAGCGATGCCGCCCCGGCCCGAGCCGCTCGCCGACGGTCCAGGCTGGACACATCACGACTTGCTCGTCGTCGGCACAGGCCACTTCGCACTCCGGGCCGATCGGAAACGGCCAGGCGTAGACGAGGTGGTCGGTCGCGACGGAGTCGCGCGCGAGGACCGTCATCACGGCCGATACTACAGGATCTGGCGGGAAGGATCCGTCGGGGCGGTGCGTAACAAGGGCGAGTCAGATTCGGATTACGGGGCCGGGTTCTCGACGGTGGCATCTGGTGCCACCGGATGGATTCGTACGCGCCGCACCCGCCGCGGCGAGGCTTCTATCACCTCGAGCACGGTGCCGTTCTCGATCACGAGCTTCTCGCCCGCCTGCGGGATCGCCTGCGCGAGCGACATGCACAGGCCGGCGATCGTCGTGCGATCTTTGCCGACCGGCAGGTCGAGGTGGAGGTCGCGATTGACCTTGCGCACCGCCGCCCAACCCTGCACGAGGATCGTGCCGCTGGGCTCGCGCACGAAGTAGACCTCGGGGACGTCGTCCTCGCTCATGATGTCGCCGACGAGCTCTTCGATCAGATCTTCGGTCGTCACCAGCCCGGACAACCCGCCGTTGTCATCGACGACAATCGCCATCTGCGTGCGCCGGCGCTGCATCTCGCGCAGCAGATCGAGCGCGCGCGTCGACTCCGGCACTTTGTGCGCGGGTCGCAAGATGTCTTCGAGCACGACCAAGCCCTTTTCCCAGACGAGCGCAAGCACGTCGCGTGCGACGACGTAGCCGGTGATGTTGTCGATATTGCCGTCGTAGACCGGCATCCGCGTATGGCCCTCTTCGAGGATCGTGCGCTGCACCTCCTCGGCCGGCGCGGATCGCCGTAGCGCGACGACGCGGTTGCGCGGCACCATCACCTCGGCGACCGTGACCTCGCCGAAGCCGAGGGCCCGTGATGCGATCTCGCTCGCCCGCGGATCGACCGACCCGGTCTTCGCGGCCTCTTCCACGAGTTGCTGCAGCTCGTCTTTCGACAACCGGGTCTCGGTGAACGTCGTGCGGTCGCCGAAGATCCGCAGCACGAGATTCGACACGAGCGTCAGCAGCCAGACCAGTGGCCGCATCAACTGCGAGAGCGCGAGCAACGGTCGCGCCACGAACACCGAGTAGCGATCGCTGTAGCGCAAGCCGAGCGACTTCGGAACGAGCTCGCCGATCACGAGCTCCAAGAACGTGACGAGCGCGATGATCGTCGCGAACGACAGGCCCGGGCTCCAGCTCCCCGCGCCGAGCCGCGTATAGGTCGGCTCGAGGCTGTGCTCCATCCGCGCGCCACCGACCGCCGCGGCGGTCGTGCCGAGCAACGTCATCGCGATTTGCACGGTCGCGAGAAACCGCTCGGGCGTATCGCGCAACTTCGTGACCGCGAGCGCGCGTCGGTCCTTACGCCGCGCGAGCTCTCGCAGGCGCGTCTTCCGAACGGACAGCACGGCGATCTCGGCGCCGGCAAAAAGGCCGTTCGCCATGAGCAGCCCCACCACGATCAGCAACTCGGAGCCCATAGCGTGCCCGTGCGGAGCATACGCTATATGCTCGACGCGATGTCGCCGGGCCCGTACATCACGCTCGACGGCGCGAACAAGCTGCGGGCCGAGCTAGATCAACTCTGGCGGATCGAGCGCCCGCGGGTGACGCAAGAAGTCGCCGATGCCGCGGCGCAAGGCGATCGCTCCGAGAACGCGGAGTACATCTACGGCAAGCGCCGATTGCGCGAGATCGATCGCCGCGTCCGGTTCCTCAGCAAGCGGCTCGACGTGCTCACCATCGTCAACGAGCCGCCGAGCGATCAAACGCGCATCTTTTTCGGCGCGACGATCGACATCGAAGACGAAGACGGCAACTGCGCGACGTATCGGATCGTCGGAGCCGACGAGTTCGACGTCGATCGAGGCTGGATCAGCATCGATTCACCGGTCGCGAAGGCATTGATCGGCAAGCGCTGCGGCGACGACGTCCTCGTGCGCCGGCCCAAGGGTGAGATCACGTACACCATCATCGCGATCCGGTATCCCTAATGGCCGAGCGCAAGAAACCGGTGATCCTGTCGAGCTCCGACGGTATTCCGCGCGCGATCCACGACGAGAAATCGGTTGCGCTCGCGGTGGACCTGCCCGCCGACCTCGCGCACTACACGCAGAACGCGCGACGGTGGCGCGAGCACTGCGATGTCACGGTACTCCGAGACGGGGCGCAGACGTTTCCGGCGATGCTCGCAGCGATCGCGGCCGCGCGCGTATCGATCTGCCTCGAGGTCTACATCCTCGTGCCCGACGCGATGGGCGACCGATTCAAAGCCGCCCTGATCGAGCGCGCGAAGGCCGGTGTCACCGTCCGCGTGATGTACGACGCGGTCGGGTCGCTCACGCTCGCCGACGGGTGGCTCGACGACCTGCGCGCGGCCGGCGGCGAGGTGTTGGTGTTCAACTCGATCCGGCCGTGGCGCCGTCGCTACAACCTCAGCTTGCGCGACCATCGCAAGATCCTCGTCGTCGACGATGCGATCGCGTTCACCGGCGGGCTGAACATCGGGCTCGACTACGCGTCGACGACGGTCGGCGGCGCGGGCTGGCACGACATGCACTGCATGGTCCGCGGCGGCATCGTGCTCGACCTCGCGCGGCTATTTCGCCGAACGTGGATGAATGCAGGCGGTTCGCTCTATCCGAGCCCACCGCGCGCCGAGGCGGCGCCGGCGACGGCGAGCACGGCGATCGTGCGGATGATCGAAAACACCGGGCGTCGGCGCGGAGCGATCCGTCGCGCCTACATCCACGTGATCAAGGCCGCGCGCACCCAAGTCCTGCTCCAGAACGCGTACTTCCTGCCCGAACGCGTGTTGCGGCGAGCGCTCGCCCGCGCGGTCAAGCGCGGCGTAGACGTTCGCGTCATCGTGCCCGCCCACTCCGACGTCACGCTCGTGGAGTGGGCGATGCTCTACGCGATGCGCCGGCTCGCCCAGCGCGGCGTCACGATCATGCGTTGGCGCGGCCCGATGATGCATGCGAAGACCGCCGTGGTCGACGGTGTGTGGTCGACGATCGGCAGCTACAACTTCGACGCGCAGAGCCGGTTCAACAACCTCGAGGTCACGGTCGAGATCCTCGATCGCACGGTCGGCGCGCAGCTCGTAGCGGAGTTCAGCGACGACCTCGCGAACTGCGATCCGTACGACGAGGCGGCGTGGCTGCGCTTGCCGTGGTGGCGCAAGGCGTTTGCGTGGCTCGGCTACCGGCTACGACGCTTCCTCTAACAACCGCCGGGCCGCGACCTGCGCACCGTCGCTGCGGACCGCATCGGCGAACCGCGACGCGAGATGATCGCGCGGCGGCCAAGCGTGCGTACGCTCTCGATCATCGCGCGACTCGTGGCTCGCGCAAGCCGGCTGGAACACCGTACCGGGGTCGGGCCACGGTCCGAGCGTCCGATCGGCGGCGAGCCACGGCCGATCGGTCAACACGTGGCTGCGCACGTCGGCGACTGGTGCAAGGCCGATCGCGGCACGATGCTCGTCGAGTGCGGCGCGGAACGAGTCGTTGAACCGCCGCCTGCCACAGCTCGGCGATCTCGACGGTCGCAGGTGGCTCGCCCGGCCTCGAACCCGAGTCCGGCGATCCACTCGCCGAAGTCAGGTGGCACGCACAACCGAACGTCTTGGCCGAGCGCGCGCAGTTGCAGTGCGAGCGCGACCAGCGGTTGAACGTCGCCACGTGATCCGATCGTCGACAGCAGCACTCGCATCGCCGCCACCCTACGCACGTTCGCGCGCGTTTGCTGCCTTGAGAATTCTCGACGTTCCGAAGACAATAGAGCTGAGGACAGGCGCGGTTTCGCCCGCTCGCTACTTCTCGACCACCGTCGCGGTGCCTTGGCCAACCTCGGGCGGCGTCGACAGCCACGGCGCCATCGCGCTGTCACCGTCGAGCTGCTCGCGCAGCCACGCGACGTTCAGCCGTTGCGTCGCGGTGCGGGCGAGCGACGCGGGCGCGCTGCCGGCGGTGCACAGCGAGCACACGAGGCACGACGGATCGTCGACCCAGTCCATGTGATCGGCGGTCGGCACGTTCATCTCGAGGGCCGGCGAAGGCGCCGCCGTGTAGAACGTCTTGTAGTTGTCGGCGGTCGGCGCGCACGCCATGCCGCCAACGCCGCCGCTGCCATCGGTGGTCTCGCCGATCACCGCGACCTTCGCGGTCATGCTCGTCATCAACGGCGTGACCGTCGGCGCCGAACCGCCGTCGACCGGATCCCAACCGACGACTGCCTTGACTCGCGCGTCATCGACCGCGACCAGCATGCTGATCTTGCCGCCGAGCGAATGGCCCGCGGTCGCGATCTTCGTCGAGTCGATCCCGAGTGACGCCTGCGCGAGCGCCCACGTGATCTCGATGCCAACGTCGTCGGCGAGCTGCTGATGATCGGGGAAGAACCCGGTGTCGGTGTAGTCCGCGACGACCACGGTCATGCCCCACGTCGCGAGGTGCTGCGCGTACGACGTGTACTGCGCGCGACCGAGCTGGAAGCCAGGCGAGACGAACACGAGCGGGCGCGGCGATGGCGAGGTCGTCGGGACGAACGTCGTCGCGACCGCGCTGCGCGTGGCGCCGGCGGGAATCGTCACGTTGTCGGTCGTCGTATAGGTGTACGGCCCGTCGTTAGCGGGGTCGCCGACCAGCGCGGCATCGGAGCCCGACGCATCGCGGCCCGCAGCATCGGAACCGTTATTCGAGCTCGGACCGTCGACCGCGGCCGAATGGCCGGCCGAGCCGCACGCGACGAGTGCGAGCGCCAGAGCGAGCTGGCTTGGCTTTGACATGATCGTTCTCCTTCATCAGCGCTTGCAGGGTCGGCAGCAGCAGCTTGCGCCGCAGCAGCACGACGAGACGTTCGGACAGCCGAGTGGCGGCTTCGGTCAGTGGACGCACGTGATCCGTTGTTGCGCGCGCGAGCACGCCGGCGCGAAACATGCGGAGCTCGATCTCGACGAGCCCGCGCAGCGCCTGGACGTACTCGCCGAGGATCGCGAACGGCAACATCTCGGGCGTGATCCCTGCACTGCGCGCTGTGCCGAGCGTGACGAGCAACGCGAGATCGTCGCCGGAATAGCGCTGGTCGGTGCCGGTCGGCACCGCGAGGCCGACTCGGGCGAGCCAGTCGAGCTCGGCTTGCGGCACGCCGCGCGAGATCAGCTCGGCGCGGCTGCGCGAACGCTTGCCGCCATGCTGCTCGAGCACGCGCGCGATCGCCTCGGCCGCCGCGAGATCATCGGGTGCCGCTGCGGCGCAATCGATCGTTTTGCGGATCAGCTCGAGCGGCAGGAACTGGTCGTGCTGCAGCCGCTTGATCGTGCGCACGCGCGTCGCGAGCGCAGCGTCGTACCAGGCCATCGTGCGGCCGGTCTTGCGCGCCGGCCGGATCAGGCCTTCGCGCAGATAGTGCTTGAGCGTCGCGATCGGCACACCGGAGCGCGCCGCGAGCTCACCGATCTTGACCAGCTCCACGCGCTGGACATTAGACAGTTCTACTTTCTAGTCAATGATCTCGCGCAAGGATTGCGCGCCGTGGAGCCTCGATGTGGCGCCGCCGTGGCCGAAACACGTTGCATGTCGTCCGGCCCTGCCCCGAGCATCTCCCTGCCGACGGGGACGTCCAGCCGCTGCGTACACACGTGGCTTCGCTCGCGTCCGAGCTCGAGGCGCTGCGCGTTCGGGAAAACAGGAGATCCTTCGCCGTCACTCGCTGAAGCTGCAAGCGCTCGGCGAGCTCACGGCCGGCGTCGCCCACGAGCTCAACACGCCGCTGCAAATCGCGACTACGACGTGGTCACAGCGAACGGCGCGAGCGAAGGTCTCGCATTGCTTGCCGCCGAGGACTTCCCCATCGTCGTCTCTGATCTGCGGATGCCCGAAGTCCGCACCGCGTTGCGCGACGCCATCGAGCAGCGCCGGATCGTGAGCGCTGATCGCGAGCTGCTCGCCAGCCAGGTCACCGAGTTATCGGGTCGACTCCTCCACGCGGAGCGACTGACGACCGGATCGATCCGGCCACGGTGCAGGCACTCGAGGTCGGCGAGCGACGCCTGCGCAAGCACGCGAACGGGATGCTCGGGTTCGCGCACACGGGCGAAGAGCGTCGGCGGATCGACGTAACGGTCGTCGTGCGAGAAGTCGTCGAGGTCATGCGCGATCTCGGCGTCGCCAAACACGTGACGCTCGGCCTCGCGATCGACACCCAGCCGATCTGCGTTGTCGCGGAAAAGATGGAGCTCGAGCAGGTGTAGAGGTCAGCCAGCCAAGCGAACGCGTCGTGATCGCCATTCGC
>CAZDGY010000037.1:0-16807 GCA_964504685.1 uncultured Kofleriaceae bacterium
GGCGAACAGCGCTTCGGACAATGCGGTCGCCACCAACGCGCTGCCGAGCCTCGAGTAGCCGCCCCACTGGTTGAGAATTTCGGTGCCCATCCGGGCGAGCGACATCGTCGCCCACGCGTGGCCGAACTTGTCGGCACCGCCGGCGTAGGTTCGATCGCCGAGCCAGCCGTCGCCGCCGAACTTGTACTCGGCGAGAGGTTTGTGTTTGCGGTACCACGCAATGTACGTCCAGCCGGTGAACGCGACGTAGAACCCGGCGAGCGTCAGCGCAGCCGCGGTCTTGTGATCGCGTTTGGGCTGACCGTCGTCATCGGTATGATCGAGCACCGGCGCGGGCGCGAGATCGATCCAAGGCGTCGTCGCCGCGGGAGTGGGCGCATCGGGCTGGGGTGCCGGCGGGGTAGCTCCCGACGCCGTGACCGCGCCACTCGGATCAGGGGGCGCGGGTACGGGATTGTCAGCGTCCGCAAACGCGGGTTGGCGCAACCATGCGATCACCAACAAGGCAGCGACCGGGCGGCGCACTGGGGGCTTATCGCACCGGCGCTATGCGAACACAACTAGGGTGGTCTCAGGAACCTGAGGGTCGGTTGTGTTGGTCACGCATGATGTGGCAACCTGCGTTAACCAACTTGAGTTACTGGGCGAACCATACTAGTTTGCCTCAGGTCCACTAGGACCGCAGACCCTTGGTCGTGGCTATCAACCCCGCGACCTTTTCCTAGCTTCGAGTACCGTGCCCCCTAGCCTGACCACGAATCTCAGCGTGCGTAGCGCGCGCCTCGGTCTCCATCGGGAGATCCGTCGATGACCACCCATCTGCTCTGGGTCCTGGTCAAGTCGCTGGCGCTAGTCGTCTTCATCAACCGCTATATCGCGGGCATCTTGCTCCGCCTGATCCGCGGCAAGAAATGGGACGAAACCACCGACGACTACGAGCCGACGGTCACCGCGGTGATCCCGATGTTCAACGAGGGCGCCGCGATCAAAGAGACGCTGCGCAGCCTGCTCGACTCGGACTATCCCACGCACAAGCTCAAGGTCGTTTGCATCGACGACCTCTCGACCGACGACAGCTACGAGCAAGCGATGTCGGTCGCGCGCACCTCGGGCGGCCGGCTCAAGGTCGTTCGCAACCGCAAGAACCTCGGTAAGCGCCGCTCGATCATTCGCGCGGTCCGCGACAGCGAAGCCGAGATCATCGTCTCGGTCGATTCCGACGTCGTGGTCGATGCCGACGCCGTTCGTCAACTCGTCCGTCGGTTCACCAGCGATCGTATTGCGGCAGTCGGCGGTCACGTCGACGTCCGCAACAAGCACGAGAACTGGCTGACCCGGATGCAGGTCATCAAGTACTGGTACGGCTACTTCTTCCTGAAGAACCTCGAGTGGGGCTTCCGCCGAGTGATGTGCTTGTCGGGCTGCCTCACCGCGTACCGCCGCTCGGTGCTCGTCGAGCTCGAAGCGGTGCTCGAGAAGCGCTCGATCCTCGGCGTGCCGATCAAGTACGGCGAGGACCGGTTCCTGACCCGCCAAGTCGTCAAGGCCGGTTACCTCACGACGATGACGCTCGAAGCAAAGTGCCGCACGTTCGTCCCGAACACGCTGTCGAGCTACTTCTCGCAGCAGCTGCGCTGGCGCCGCTCGAACATCGTCGACTACGCGGGTGCCTGCAGCCACGTGTGGCGGCTCAACCCGCTGCTCGCGATTCACTTCTTCGCGCAGTTCGGACTGCTCATCGCCTACCCGCTCGCGGTCGTCCGCGCGCTCGGCTCGCACTGGTTCTTCCCCGGCTTGAAGATCCACCTGATGGTGGTCGCCGTGTTCGGCCTCTACTATCGGTTCCGCGTCCGCAAGCTGCCGGCGTCGGAGCGCGTTGGAGCGCTGTCGTTCGTGCCGATGTCTCTGATGATGCCGGTGACCTACGCGCTGCTCACGCCGCTCGCGCTGTTCACGCTCGATTCCGGCAGCTGGTAGACCCGCGGCCACGCGGAGACGGTCGCCGAGCCCGCGGCCGAGCCGATCGGAGAGCCGCTCACTGGCAAAGTCATGCTGGTCGCTGCCAGCGTCGCTGCGGAGCCGGTCCGCGCCCGGGCGAGATCCCAGGCGCAACTTCCTGCTGCGTAGGCGCGATTTTTGGAGTAGGACCAGGCCTCGATGGAGATGGAAGCCCGCAAAACCCCCCGGTTCTGGATCGCTCTCCAGCCGTCGATCATCCGCCTCTATAAAGTGGCTGGACTCGTGGCGCTCGGCGCGATCCTGGTCGGATTGCTCGGATTCCTCGCGGTCAACATTTTCTACTACTTCGATCACACCTGGGTTCGCCCGGTCGAGCTGTCGCCGAACCATCAGAAGGTGATCGAAGCGTCGACTCAGCTCGCCGACGCGAAGCTGCGCGCGAGCCAGCTCGACACCGAGAAGATCGAGATCGCGGAGCAGCTCGGCGAGATCAAGCGCACGATCGAAGCCGACAACCAGTTCCTCACCGACGTCGGCAATGCCGCCGCGACGCCGAAGACTGCCGATGATTGGCTGGTCCGGCGCGAGGTCGAGAAGACCAAGCTCGACGTGGCCAATCAGGAGGATCGCAAGGCGCCGCTCAAGCAGCGTCAGGCGAGCCTCGACCTCCGGATCAAAGATCAGGATCAGCTCGTCGCTCGGCTGGAGCAGTCGCCGTACTTGAAGGCGGTGAGCGGCACGGTGTTCCTCGCGTTCGTACCGAACTCGAACCTGTCGAACGTCAAAGAGGGCACCAAGCTCTATGGCTGTTCGTGGGGCCTCGTGATGTGCCACACCGTCGGTCACATCACGAAGATCCTGCCGGGCGAAGTCCAAGATATCCATCCGCACGACGAGAGCATCCAGCGCGGACAGATGATGGAAATCACCCTCACCACACCGTCCGCTGCGAAGGATGCTGTGTTGTTCGCGGGCTCGAAGCCACTCTGGCTGTTCTGAGCTGATCGCGGTCGTCACTCCCGGCTGCTCGGCGGCGGTCGCTCGCAGTCGCAGATCGGCCCACATGTACGCCCGAGCAGGGCTGCATTGAAATATGCCCGCTATCGCGATCTTCGGACGCGCGCGGTTATCATAGGAGTCGCGTCTTTTGGAGGGACATCCATGCGGATGTCGTCGGCGGTGGGGACTACTCGGGAGGTCGATTCTAGATGAGCGACAAAGACACTCGGCTCGGCCCAGATGCGGCCAAGCCGCCCGCGGCCAGTGGTCCGCGGAACGAGCAAAGCGGGCTGTCGAAGATCGGTGCCGGAGGTTCGTCCGGGCCCGCCGATCGAACGGTCGTGCTCGGCAACGGCACAGGCGCAGGCGCTCCGAGTCCGGCCGTCGAAGCAGCGCGCCCCACGCTGCAAGGCATGCACGTGCAAGCAAAGCCCGGCGAGGCGACGATGACGCCGTCGGGCCCCGTCCCGGTTCCGCCGACGACGATCGCGAATGGCACGCCGTCACCAGCGCCACCGGGCTCGACACTCGCGGGCCAACCGCGCGCGAAGCGACCATCCGCTGCGCCGAGCGTCAATCGCTCGAGCTCGTGGGACAGATTCGGCGAGTCCGAAGGCGAGAGCACCGGCGTCCACGCGACGACCGGCGCACCGCATCCCGGCGTTCGCATCAACCAGTACGAGATGATCAAGATGATCGGCGAGGGCGGGATGGGAACCGTCTACCTCGCCCGCGATCTGCGGCTCGGTCGGCGCGTCGCGATCAAGTTTCTGCAGTCGAATCAGCAAGAGCTGACTCAGCGCTTCCTCGTCGAAGCACGCGCGACCGCACGCTGCCAGCACGACAACATCGTCGTGATCTACGAAGTCGGCGAGCACAACAACTCGCCGTACATGGTGCTCGAGTACCTGACCGGCAAGCCGCTCACCGCATACGTCGAGAACGGCCAGCGCGTGCCGTACACGCGCGCGGTCGAGATCATGGTGCAAGTGCTGCGCGCTCTCGATTGCGCGCACGGTCAAGGCATCGTCCACCGCGACCTCAAGCCCGACAACATCTTCATCACCGACTCCGGCAACATCAAGGTGCTCGACTTCGGCATCGCGAAGGTGCTCGAGGCGCAGCAGACCCCCGGCGGCATGTCGTCGGGTGCGTTGCGCATGCCGAGCCCGCTCGAGCTCGCGACCGGCACGAACACGAGCCTGACTCGCGTCGGCACGATCATGGGCACGCTGAAGTACATGTCGCCCGAGCAGTGGGGCATCGGCATCGAGATCGATCACCTCAGCGACGTGTGGGCGTGCGGCATCTTGCTGCATCGCCTGATCTGCGGTCGCCACCCGCTGCATCCGCTCGACGGCAACCAGCTCGTCGTCACCGCGATGCTCGAGCTTCCGATGCCGTCGATGACAGAGGCCGCGCCACCGGACGCGCCGCGCGAGCTGATCCAGATCGTCGATCGCTGCTTGCTCAAAGCGAAAGAGCAGCGCTGGCAGTCGGCGCAGGAGCTGCTGCACGCGATCGAGCCGTTCTTGCCCGGTCGCCGCACCGCCGAGCTCCAGCTCGACGAGAGCCCGTACGCGGGCCTGTCGTCGTTCCAAGAAGCCGACGCCGGCAAGTTCTTCGGCCGTAGCCGCGAGATCGCGGCGATGGTCACGCGGATTCGCGATCGGCCGATGATGGCGGTCGCCGGTAGCTCGGGCGTCGGCAAGTCGTCGTTCGTGCGCGCCGGTCTCGTCCCCGCGCTCAAGCGATCGGGCGAGCAGTGGGAGACGCTCGTCATTCGGCCGGGCCGCACGCCGATGGAGTCGCTCGCGAGCGTGATCTCGCCGATGGTCGCGACCGCGGCGAACCTCGCCGACGAAATGGTCGAGCAGAAGAAGCTCGTCGAGACGTTGCGCCGCGAGCCCGGCCACCTCGGCCACGTGCTGCGCGGTCGAGCGCGTCGCGATAGTCGGCGCGTGCTGCTGTTCGTCGATCAGTTCGAAGAGCTCTATACCCAGGTCACCGATCCAGCGGAGCGCGCGGCCTTTACTGCGTGTCTGTCGGCAGTCGCGGACGATGCGACCAGCCCGCTGCGCGTCGTGCTGTCGGTGCGCTCCGACTTTCTCGATCGCCTCGCCGAGGATCAGGAATTCGTCGCCGAGGTCACCCAGGGCTTGTTCTTCTTGGGGCCGCCGAACCGCGAAGGCTTGCGCGAGGCGATCCTGCAGCCGGCCGAGCTCGCCGGCTATTCGTTCGAGATCGCCGCGACGGTCGACGACATGCTCGATCACCTCGAGACCACGCCCGGCGCGCTGCCGCTGTTGCAGTTCGCGGCGGCGAAGTTGTGGGATAGCCGCGATCGCGGTCGCAAGATGCTCACGCATCAGAGCTACGCCGCGATGGGCGGGGTCGCCGGTGCGCTCGCGAGTCACGCCGATCGCGTCGTCCAGGACCTCGGGTCGGCAAAGCACGGGCTCGTTCGCGCGATCTTGCTTCGACTCGTCACGCCCGAGCGCACGCGCGCGATCGTGCCGATGAGCGACCTACGCGATCTGTCGCGCGAAGTCGGCGAGGTTCAGCGCCTGGTCGATCAGATGGTCGATGCGCGCCTGCTCGTCGTGCAGAACCTCGACGGCGGCAAAGGCTCCACCGTCGAGATCGTCCACGAGTCGCTGATCCAAGGCTGGCCGACGCTGCGCCGTTGGCTCGACGAAAACCAAGACGACGCCGCGATCGTCGACCAGCTGCGCACCGCAGCGCGCCAGTGGCATACGAAGGGCCGCGATCCGGGCTTATTGTGGCGCGGCGATACCGCCGACGAAGCGAAGAAGTTCAAGAAGCGCTACAAGGGCCAGCTCTCGGACATCGAGCGCGCGTTCCTCGAAGCGATCATCAGCTACGAGCAAGCGGCTGCGCGCCGGCGCCGGACCGCGGTCATCGCCGGCATGATCGGCCTCGCCGTGCTCGTGATCGCCGCGATGGCGGTTGCGGTCGTGTTGAAGAGCAAGGGCGACGAGGCGAGCCGACAGCGCAATGTCGCCGAGCAAGCCAAGAGCACGGCCGAGACCGCTAAGACCGCCGCGGAGCAGGCCAAGGAGACCGCCGAGCAGGCCAAGGAGACCGCCGAGCGCGAGAAGAAGGTCGCCGAGCAGAACCTCGACGATTTCAAGCGCGCCGACGCGGCCCGCAAGGCTGCGGTCGCCGAGACGGTCGAGGCGAAGCAAGAGACGACCGACGTCAAGACGCAGTCCAAGGAACAACTCGAGAAGAAGAACGCGGAGCTGAAGAAAGCTCTCGCCGAAAGCATCGCGTCCGAAAAGGTCGCCGAAGAGAACCAGCACGAGGCTGAAACCGCGAAAGCCAAGATCGATGCGTTGCTCAAGCAGGAGCAGGAGCGCGTCAAAAAACTACAGGGTCAGATCGGCAGCCCGATCGTCGACGATCTGAAGTAGCGAACCGGAGAGCTCATGACACTTGCCCTCGCTCGAACTCTGTCCATTAGTGCGCTCGCGCTCGCTCTGTCGACCAGCGCGTTTGCACAGCCGAAGACACCCACGCCTGCGCCGGCTCCGAAGCCCGCGCCGCTGATGTCACCCGATGACGCGCCGGCTCCCGACCCGAAGACCGGCACGGCGGAGAAAGCCGGCACGAACGAGACGTTGCAGAACGGCGGCGCCGACGCACGACCGTGGGCGAATGGCGTGTCGATGCCCGAGCAGCAAGCTGCGCTCGCGCTGTTTCACGACGGCAACGTGCAGCTCAACGACGGTCTGTTCCTCAAGGCCGCCGAGAAGTACCGCGATGCGCTCAAGCACTGGGACCATCCGGCGATCCACTACAACCTCGCGCTCGCTCTGCTCAACCTCGATCAGCCGATCGAGGTCTACGAGAGTCTGCAAAAGGCTACGCAGTTCGGCTCCGCGCCGCTCGAGAAAGACAAGTACGAGCACGCGAAGGAATACTTGTTGTTGATCGAGAAGCAGATCGCCGACGTTGAAGTCAGCTGCGACAAGCCAGGCGCACACGTCCAGGTCGACGGCAAAGAAGTGTTCATCGCGCCGGGCAAGTTCACCGGCAAAGTCCGCATCGGCAAGCACGCATTCCTCGCCGAGAAAGAGGGCTACGCGACCCGGATCAAGGCACCGTACATCGGGCCCGGCGAGCACTTCCGGATCGAGCTCAAGCTCTACACGTCGGACGAGCTGACTCGCTACAAGCGGCGCTGGCAGAACACGTGGTTCCCGTACGCCGTGATGGGCGGCGGCTTGCTCGTCGGCGTCGGCGGCGGCGCGCTCGAGGCGTCGGCGCGGTCGAGCTTCTCGCAGTACGACAAGCAAGTCGCAGCGTGCAGCATGAACAACTCCGGTTGCACGAACAGCGACGCGCTCAAGCAGCTACGCAAAGACGGCGACACGAAGCAGAATATCGCCTACGTCGGCTACGGCGTCGGCATCGCCGCGATCGCGGCGGGAGCAGCGCTCGCGATCCTCAACCGCGAGCAAGCGTACGAGATCCGCGCGGACGATGTCAGCGACGGCGAGCAGAACCAAGTCACGATCGCGCCGATCGTCGCACCCGGCATGGCCGGCGCGATGGTGCAGGGCCACTTCTAGCTTTTGGAGACCGCATGAATGGCTTCACCTCACGCCTCGCGCTTGCGGCGCTGATCGCGCTCGCGGTCGCCGGCTGTAACGCCTCGCCCGATTCCACCGTGTGCGCGAGCGGTATCGTCTGCCCGTCCGGCACCACGTGTGCCGCCGTTCAGGCCGTGTGCATCACGAACTTGTGCGGCAACGGCATCACCGATCCCGGCGAGACCTGCGACGACGGCAACATCATGGACGGCGACGGCTGCTCGCACGACTGCTTGTCGAAAGAAGTCTGCGGCAACCACGTTCACGATCCCGGCGAGCAGTGCGACGACGGCAACACGTCGAACGGCACATGCAGCACCGACAACTCGCCGTGCAATGCCGATAGCGACTGCGGCGCCGGCAAGTGCAAGCCCGACGGTTGCTCTGCCGACTGCAAGTCGCTCGAGAGCTGCGGCAACGGCATCGTCGACGTCGGCGAAGTCTGCGACGACAGTGGCACGTCGAACGGCACCTGCGGCGACGGCACGCCGTGCAACGCCGACGCGGACTGTGCAAGCGGCGGCTGCACTCCCGACGGCTGCTCCGCGAACTGCTTGTCGAACGAGACGTGCGGTAACGACATCGTCGATCTCGGCGAGAAGTGCGATGACGGCGGCGCGCCCGGTGGCTGCGAAGACAACTGTCAGGCCGGCATCGGTTGCGGCAACGGCCAGATCGACCCGGGCGAGGAGTGCGACGACGGCAACACCAGCGACACCGACGACTGCCCGAGCAGCAACACGACGAACGGCGGCAAGTGCCAGGTCGCGGTGTGCGGCGACGGCTTCGTCGACAGCGCGAGCGGCGCGCACCACGAGGACTGCGATGGCGGCTCCGGCGGCCACCCCGCGTACACCGCGACGTGCAACCTAGACTGCACGATGGCGCGGTGCGGAGACGGCAAGGTCGATCCGCTGTTCATCGTCCCGTCGACCGGCAAGGGCGAGCAGTGCGACGACGGCAACAGCGTTAACGGCGATGGCTGTGACAACAACTGTACGATCCCGACCTGCGGCAACGGCATCATGGATCCGGGCGAGGCGTGCGACGACGGCAACAAGGTCGACGGCGACGGCTGCGACAACAACTGCACCATCCCGGGCTGCGGCAACGGCATCGTCGACGGCACCGAGGCGTGCGACGACGGCAACAGCACGAACGGCGACGGCTGCGACAACAACTGCACGATCACCGGATGTGGCAATCACATCCAGGACCCGGGCGAGCAGTGCGACGACGGCAACAGCACGAACGGCGACGGCTGCGACAACAACTGCACGACCCCGGCGTGCGGCAACGGCATCATCGACGGCGCCGAAGCGTGCGATGACGGCAACCTGACCGACGGCGACGGTTGCGAGCACGACTGCAAGATCGCGAAATGCGGCAACGGGATCAAAGACCCGGGCGAAGCCTGCGACGACGGCAACTCGAACAACAACGACACCTGCGACAACAACTGCACCGTGCCCGCGTGCGGCAATGGCATCAAAGACACCGGCGAGCAGTGCGACGACGGCAACATGATCGACGGCGACGGCTGCGAGCACGACTGCACGATCGCGAAGTGCGGCAACCACATCGTGGATCCAGGCGAAGCCTGCGACGACGGCAACACGACGAACGGCGACGCGTGCGACAACAACTGCACGCTGCCGACCTGCGGCAACGGCGAGATCGACGGCGCCGAGCAGTGCGACGACGGTAACAACACCGACAGCGACGGCTGCGAGCACGACTGCACGATCGGCAAGTGCGGCAACCACATCGTGGACCCCGGCGAGGGTTGCGACGACGGCAACAGCGACGACCAGGACAACTGCCGCAACGACTGCACGGTCGCGACGTGCGGCGATGGCGTGGTCGATCTACAAACCGGCACGAAGCACGAGGTGTGCGACGACGGCAACACCACGACCGAGACCGTGTGCATCTACGGCCAGCAGAGTTGCACCGCGTGCAGCGCGAACTGCCAGACCGTGCTGAGCCTGACCGGCCCGTACTGCGGCGATGGCAACACCGACCCCGAGGAAGCGTGCGATGACGGCGGCCCGCCGCCTGCGGCGTGCGACTACGGCGTCGCGACCTGCCACCCGTGTCTTGCCGACTGCTCCGCCACCGAGACGCTACACGGCAACACCTGCAACGACGGCGTGCTAGATCCCGACGGCCACGAGGTGTGCGACGACGACAACGCGACCTGCGGTAGCTGCAGCTCCGACTGCTCGACGATCCAGAGCGTCGCGGCGACCGGCTCGCTCGTCGCGGTCGCTGGCTCGGCGATCACGAATGGCGACACGTTCACGCTCGACGATGGCATCAACCCGCCGACGACGTTCGAGCTCAACACCGGAACGGTGACCGCAGGCCACGTCAAGGTGTCGTACACCGCCGCCGACAGCGCGAGCACGGTCGCTACGAAGATCGCAACCGCGATCAACGGCGTCAGCGGGACGCTCGTCATCGGCGCGGCGGCCGCCGGCGCGTTCGTGACGCTGACGCACGCGGACAAGACCACGCTCGGCAACGTCAACAACGATCAGGCGCTCGCCGACGGCATCGTGATCATCGGGATGACCGGCGGCGCCGGCGGTGACTGCGGCAACGGCCAGAAGTGCAAGTCCAGTGCTGATTGTGCCCCGCCGCTGACGTGCGGATCCGGAACCTGCAACTAGCGTCGCCGTGATATACGGCTGCGCATGCAGCTGTCCCAGCTCAAGATCATCGTTACCGGTGCCGCTCAAGGAATGGGCGCGCACTTCGCTCGCCGACTCGCCGAAGCCGGTGCTCAAGTTGCCGCCGGCGACGTCAAAGACGACGGGCTCGCAACGCTCGCCGAATCGACGAAGGGTCTGCCCGGCAAGGTCCACACGCGCAAGCTCGACGTGTCGAACGAAGCCGACGTCGGCGCCTTTGTCGAATGGGCGTCGGGCGCGATGGGCGGCCTCAACGCCCTCATCAACAACGCCGGCATCCTGCGCGACGGCTTGCTCGTCAAGAAGGACCGCACCACCGGCGAGGTCACGAAGCTGTCGAAGGAAAATTGGGACGCCGTTATCGGTGTCAACCTGACCGGCGCCACGTTCATGGTGCGCGACACCGTCGCGAAGATGGTCTCGACCGAGCAGCGACCCGGCGTGATCGTCAACATGTCGTCGGTCGCGCGTCACGGCAACCGCGGCCAGTCGAACTACACGTCGGCGAAGGCTGCGCTCGCCGCGAACACCGTGACGTGGTCGCGCGAGTTCGGTGCGTTCGGTATCCGGGTCGGCGCGGTCGCGCCCGGCATGATCGAGACGCCGATGACGCAGGGCATGAACCAGAAGGCGCGCGATGCGCTCGTCGCGGCGATTCCGGTCGGCCGGATCGGCATCCCCGAAGACATCTGGGTCGCGGTGAAGTTCGTACTCGAGTGCGATTACTTCAACGGCCGGACGATCGATGTCGACGGCGGCCTCAGCATGTAAGCGCGCTAGCGCTCGTCACGGGTGCTTCTTGAGCCACTCGTCGCTGACCTTGACGTTGCCGTTGAACGTCGGCCCGAGCTTCTGAAACGCGGCCTTGGCGTCGGTCATCAGCGTACGCGCCCGGGCCTTGTCGCCATGGGTTTCGACGAGCGAGCGGGCGAGCACGTTCTTGGTCATCGCGACCTGCTGGATCATCGAGTCGTCGCCCAGCTCGGCGAGCGTCGCCTCGGCGAACTTGCGTGCGTCGGCGTAGCGCTTCGCGTTGAACGCGACGATCGCCATCGCGGTGCCAGCGGCGCTCACTCGCTTGTCGTGATTGCTCGTGAGGATGTCGCGCGCTTGGCCGAGGATCCGCAGCGATTCGTCGACGCTGTCTTCGGACCTGACCTGACCGTAGTTGAGCAACAAGAACGCGAGCTCGAGTGAATTCGGCCCCGACCCCTTCGAGACGAGCTCGACCGCGTGCCCGAAGTGCTCGATCGCCTTGGCGTGCTCTTTGTTCGAGTTCTCCATCATCGCGATCGACGTGTGCAGACCGGAGATCGTGACGAGCTCTTCGGGCCGTGACTCGTCGGTCATCGCGAGCGCCTGCTCGAACATCGCGATCGCCTCTTTGGGCTTGTCTTCGGCTTCGAGCACGTAGGCGAGGTGATCGAGCGCGATCGCGACCTTGAAGTGTTGCTCGCCGTACACGCTGCGCTTGATGTCGAGCGCGTGCTGGGCATCGGCATGGGCCTGCGCGAGCTCGCCGCGCATGACCTCGTCATTCGCGCGAATTTCGAGGTAGTCCGCGACGGACGGATGGTCCGGACCGAGGTCCTTGGTCCGGTCCGCGATGATCTGATCGAGGATCTCGGTCTTCTCTTTGGTCTCGCCGAGCGGCGTCAGCGCCTCGATCATGCAATCGCGCGCGTCGTCGACCTCAGCGTGACTGTCGAGTCGAAGAGCGTCGGCATACGCGGTGTGACACGCGACCGAACCGTCCTGCCACTT
Organism: uncultured Kofleriaceae bacterium; assembly: GCA_964504685.1. Taxonomy (GTDB): domain Bacteria; phylum Myxococcota_A; class Polyangia; order Haliangiales; family Haliangiaceae; genus JABFXX01. Next base: position 12,038 of record CAZDGY010000037.1, read on the forward strand.
GCGAGCGCGGACGAGAGCGCGAGCGGTCGCGATCTCGGCGCCGACGATCAGCTTGCGATCACCGGTGCGCGCGGCCGCCGCCTTGGCGAGCGGGGATAACGTGGCGAGCGCATCGAGCGAGTGCTCTGTGCCCGCGGCTTGCGTGGCGATCGCGAGCGAATGGGCGGCGTCGCGATCGAGGTGTTGCGCCATCGCGAGCTCGGCGGCGTGCACGAGATCTTTGCGCGCTGGCTCGAGTAGCGCCGCCTCGGTGCGACCGAGCACCGCGTACGCGTGCGCCTGGAGCGGAGCGTACCCGAGCTCGTCGGCGCGTTTGACTACCGCTGCCGCACCATCGCGCCCAGCGCGGTAGTCGCCGGCGATGGCACGGACGACCGTCGCGTCGAGCGTGAGCTCGAGCTTGCCGACTTCGGCTGCGATCGCAGGCGGCACCACCGGTAGCGCGGACATCTCCGCCGCGTCCGCGCAATCGCCGAGATCGGGCAGCCCCGTGCCGAGTTGGCTCGCGTTATCGACGAGCTCGGGCGACACATCGCCCGTGACCGCGGTCACCAGCACGCGCAACGCATCGAGCCGCGAGTCGAGGCACGCGCGCTTGCGGACGACGAGCTCGGGAGTAGCACCGGTCGAAGCGCGCTCGGCGGTGCACACATCGCTCGTGATCGACTGCCAACGAGTCGAGTAGCGATCGATCGCCGCGTCGAGCTGATCGGACGCGAGCTTGGCATACGACCGTTTGGTCGCTGCGAACTTCGCGGCCACGGCGGCCTTCTGTGTCGCCGACCACGTCTCACCGATTCGATCGGCCGCTACGCGATCGCAAGTCAGGCCACCGGGCTTGTCGCTGCGCAACGCGAAGAAGACGGCCGCACCACCACCCGCCGCGGTGAGCGCGCCGAACGTCATCACGAGCGGCCAGATCCGACGCTTTGCTGGCGGAGCGAGCTCGCCGATCAGCGCGGTCATCGACGGCCAGCGCTTGCCGGGATCGCGCGACAGCCCGCGAATGATCGCGTCGAGCGCGCGCCGCGGCACCCGGTTGCCGCGCGGCGGCGGAATCAGATCGCCGTCGTAGATCGCGTAGCCGATCGCAAACGGCGACATCGAGCCGCGATCGCCGACGATGTACGGGTGTTGGCCGCCGAACAACGCCTCCCACAGCGCGATGCAGAACGAGAACTGATCGCTCGACTCGTTCGCCGGCTGCAACGCGTGCTGTTCGGGTGACATGTACGCCGGCGTCCCCATGATCGAGCCCATCCGAGTCACGCCGCGCGGTCCCGGATCGATCGTGCGCGCGAGCCCGAAGTCGGTCACCGCGACTCGACCGCGGCGATCGATCAACACGTTGCTCGGCTTGAAGTCGCGGTGGACTAGCCCGACCGCGTGCGCAGCAGCGAGCCCGCGTCCAGCTTCGACGAACCACCCCATGATCTGCGACGTCGGCGGCCGGCGGCGCGCGAGCGCTCGCGACAGATCCTCGCCATCGATGTACTGCATCGCGAGGAACACCTGGCCGTCGATCTCGCCAGCGTCGTAGACCGCGACGACGTGCGGATCATCGAGCTTCGCGAGCGCCTGCGCTTCGAGGCCCAACCGCTCGGCGGCCTCGGCGTGCGTCGAATGCAGGAGCTTGAGCGCGACCCGGCGATCGAGCAGGCTGTCGTGCGCGAGGTAGACCACGCCCATCCCGCCGCGGCCGAGCACGCTCTCGACCGTGTAACGCCCGAGGTGCGTACCGCGCTGGAGATCGATCCTGCGCTCTCCAGTGAAGCCCGTACCGGGAGTCGTCGCGTCGGCGATGCCGATCGTCGTCTCGTACCCGGGCGAGCTCTTCACGCGTGTGAGTATAACGCTGCACGGGCAGCGTGCATTCACTCTGTGGCGACGAGCTTTGCAAGCCGGCGAATCGCGTCGGAGATCCGCTCCGACCAGGGTGCCCCGGCCGAGATCCGCACGAAATTTGCGAATCGCGCCCGCGCCGAGAACAGCGGGCCCGGCGCCACTACGATGCCGCGACGCAGCGCCGCGTCGTGTAGCGCGAGCGCGTCGCACCCGGCCGGGAGCTCGACCCACAGCACGTAACCACCGCGCGGTGCCGCGACTCGCGTGCCCTCCGGGAACTGGGTCGCGATCGCATCGTGATAGCGCGCGACGTTGCCGGCGACCGCCGCGCGCAACCGGCGCAAGTGGCGATCGTAGCCGCCGGATGCCAGGAATTCAGCGACCGCCATGCCAGGCAGCGCCGGGCACGCGAGCGACTGCCCGTACTTGAGCCGCACGATCTGATCGTGCCAGCGCCCACCGGCGACCCAACCGACGCGGTAGCCGGGAGCGAGCGTCTTCGACACCGAGCTGACCAGCACGACGTGGTTGTCTTCACTGGCCCCGGCGTAGCCGCGCAGTAATCGCGGTCGCGTGCCGTCGAACACGAGCTCGCCGTAAACATCGTCCTCGATGATCGCGATCTCGGCGCGCTTCGTGATCCGCACGAGCTTCTCGCGCTCGTCCTCCGGCATGATCGCGCCGAGCGGGTTCGACACGGTCGGGCTGACCACGACCGCGCGAACCGGCTGTGCACGAATCGCCTCTTCAAACGCGGCGACATCGAGCCCGTTGCGCGGATGAGCTGGAATCTCGAGTGCGCGCAACCCGAGGCTCTCGATGCCCTGCAGCACGCCAAAATACGCCGGCGACTCCACCGCGACCACGTCACCTGGCTTCGCGATCGCGCGCAGCGCGAGGAACAACCCTTCGGTCGCGCCGATCGTCGTGCACAGATCGTCCTCGGCGAGCGCCACGCCCGCTTCGACCGCGCGCCGCGCGATCTGGCGGCGCAGCGTCAGCAGTCCCGGCGCCGCCTCGTAACGCGCACCGACGCTCGACATCTCACGCGTGATCTGCGTGAGGCTACGGCTGAGCTGGGCGATCGGCAGGTACGACGCGTCGATCGTCGCGCAGCCCAGCGGGACGAGCTCGGGATCGCGCATCGCCTCGAGAATCTTCGTGTACACGTCGCTAACCGTCACGCGCGATGGCCGCTGACACGCGCGCGGTGGCCTCGGCTCTGCCGTCGCCGGCGTCCGCCGTCGAACGAAGTGTCCGGATTTCGGACGAACTTCGATCATCCCTGCGTTCTCGAGCCGGAGATAAGCTTCGAGCACGGTCGACACGCTGACGCTGCGCTCTCGCGCGAGCCGGCGCACCGATGGCAAGCGATCTCCAGCGCGCAACGCACCGCGATCGATCGCCGTTCCAAGCTCGTCCGCCAGGTTCTCGTAGAGGAAGCCGGACTCCATGCCCAGAAGTGTATCGATCACATCTGCGATCGACCAGTACAGATCGGTTCGCTCCGAGCAGAACAGTCGAACTGTACTGGTGGCAACCCGAGACTCGTGGTTCTGTACCGGCTGGCCGTGGCGACCGACCATACCGACATGGTGACGACAGCTGCTCCGGTCGCGCGGGTTCGCGCCCCGATAGACCCGCTCCTGATCGCGAGCATGACTGCGGTGTTCGTGATCTGGGGCTCGACCTACCTCGCCGCGCGGATCGCGGTGCGCGAGATCCCACCGTTCACGACCGCGTGCCTGCGGTTCGTCACGGCCGGCGCGGTGATGCTGCTCGTCGCCCTGCGCCGCGGCGCGAAGCTACCGCCGTTGCGCGATTGGTTGCGCGTCGCTCCCGCGGGGTTCTTGCTGTTCGTGTGCGGCAACGGCTTCGTCGTCACCGCCGAGACCACGGTCGCATCGAGCGGCGCAGCAATCGTGTGCGCGATGATGCCGCTGTGGATGGGCGTGCTCGGCGCGGTTAGCGGCATACGCCCGACCCGGCGCGAGTGGCTATCGCTCGTGGTTGGCTTCGTAGGCGTCGTCGTACTCGTCGGCGGCCCGTCGCTCGCCGGCGATCGCATCGACGTCGTCCTGCTCCTGCTGTCGCCGCCATCGTGGGCACTCGGCTCGCTGCTCGCGCGTCGCGTGAAAGACGTCGGCGGCGAGCACGCAGGGCTCGTCGGACCGGCGCTGCAGATGCTGGTGGGCGGTGCGATGCTCGCGCTCGTCGCCGCCGTGCGCGGCGAGCACATCCCCGCCGGCGTCTCGGCACATGCATGGCTGTCAGTCGCGTACCTTGCAGTGTTCGGCTCGCTCGTCGGGTTCACCGCGTACAGCTGGCTGTTGCGTCACGCACGCCCAGTCGTCGCGACGAGCTACGCCTACGTCAACCCGGTGATCGCGGTGATCATCGGCGCGGCACTGTACGGCGAGCCGATCGGGCCCTCGACGATCGTCGCGAACGTGCTGATCGGCGGCGCGGTCATGCTCGCGCTGCGCAAGTAGTCAGGACCGACCGCGGCCGAGGCCCGTGTGGGCGAGCGCTGCCTGCAAGTGCTCGCTGTTCGGGAACACGACAAGCCAACGGGCGACGACTGCATCAGCCTCTGCCAGCTGATCCGCGTCGGCGAGCGCTTCGGCTTGACCGGCAGCGCAGCTACAGAGCGCTGCCTCGATCCGTTCCATTGCCGACGCGAACAACGCGGCGGCCTGTTCGTTCGCGTCGCAGCCGTAGGCTAGCTCCGCAAGCCGCAGACGCGGGAGCCAATAGTCAGGAGCCACCTTGACCGCAAGCTCGAGATCGAGCTGCGCGTCATCGCTCGAGAGTTGTCGCCCTTGCCCGTCGATCATTCGCATCCGGACCTCGGCTCTCCAGTCGAGAAGGTACGGATGGAGCGGAACCTCGACGAGCGCGTCGGAGATAGTGCGCTCGACATCA
>CAZDGY010000038.1:0-16567 GCA_964504685.1 uncultured Kofleriaceae bacterium
GTATTCGAGTCGGGCGCGGTGCTGATCTATCTCGCGGACAAGACCGGCAAGTTGCTGCCCGCGCGCGGTGCGGCTCGTTACACGACGCTCGAATGGGTGTTGTTCAACGCGGCGAACACCGGTCCGATGTTCGGCCAGCTCGGCTTTTTCTCGAAGTTCGCACCCGAGAAGATCGCGCTGCCGATCGAGCGGTTCACGAAAGAAGCCCATCGCATCCTCGGCGTGCTCGATCGCCAGCTCGCGAGCCACGCCCATATCGCCGGTGCCGAATTCTCGATCGCCGACATCATGAACGTGACGTGGGTGCGCGCCGGTCGCGACTTCATCGGCATCGACTACGAGCCGTACCCGCACGTCCGGCGTTGGCTCGAGACGGTCGAGCGCCGACCCGCGATCGCGAAGGCGCTCGCGATGAAGCCAGGCGCTTAGCTCCCGAGCACGCCGTGGTCGTGGCCGTGCTCGCCGAGTTGCGCGTCGATCACGCGCTCGAGCTTCTCGATGTTCGTCGGATTGAGCATCGCCTGGAGCTCGGCGTCGCCCGAGACGTCGATGCTCTGCTTCTCGGCGATTCGCGCGACGAGAGATAGCACCTTCGTCAGCTCGCGCTCGGTGATGAGGTTGACTTGCAGGTCGACCTCGGAGCGCAGCTGATCGATCCGCGCCGAGCGATTCTGTGCGATCAGCACGAACACCGACAGCACGATCGCTTCGAGTGAGACGATCGTCGTCAACAGGCTGAACGGAAACGGGTCGAACGGCTGCAGCCCCGGGATGATCCGCGCGTTGAGCATGGTCCACGCCACGAACCAGACGACGTTGACGACCAGAAAGCGATTGCTGCCGAACACGTCGGTCATCCAATCGGCGAGTCGCTGCGACGGTGTGCGCCGCGCGTCGCTGCGAGCCTTCAGGCTGCGTACGACGTGGCGTCCGCTCGTTAGGTGATCGTCGAATTCCTTGCGGGTCATCACCGCGAGCTTAGCCGCTCACGGGTCGATCGGAAGTCTGCCGATCGAGTCGGTCTGAAACTCGGTGAACCACAGCGCGCCATCGGGGCCGACGGTGATTCGCGCGGGTAGAGCGTCCTTGCTCGGGATCGCGAATTCTTCGAACACCGCGTCCGGCGTGATCCGGCCGATGTTGTTGCCGAGCTTTTCGGTGAACCACAGGTTGCCGTCGGGGCCGGCCGTGATGTCGAACGGCTGCCCGCCCGGGGTCGGAATCGCGAGCTCGTCGAACGCGCCAGCGAGCGTGACGCGACCGATCGCATTGCCGCCTGTGAACTCGGTGAACCACAGGTTGCCGTCGGGGCCGGTCGCGATATTGTGGACGTCGCTCGCGGCGGTCGGCACCGCGAGTGCGGTGAACGCGCCGGCGGGCGTCATCGTCGCGATCGCGTTCGCGTTGGTCTCGGCGATCCACACGTTGCCATCGGGGCCGACGACGATGCCGTACGGATCGCTGTCGTCGGTCGGAATCGGGATCTCGGTGATCGTGCCGTCTGATGCGACGTGGCCAACGCGATTGCCTTCGTCTTCGACGAACCACATGCCGCCGTCCGCCGCGGCCGTGATCCCGGTCGGCTCGCTGTCGGGATTCGGCAGCGGGAGCTCGGTGATCGCGCCGCTCGCTGAATCGACGTGGCCGATCTGGTTGCCCGCCTTCTCGGTGAACCAGAGGTCGCCGGCCTGATCCGCCGCGAGGTGATAGGGCAATGCGCCGGCGGTCGGCACCGCATACTCGGTGACCACGCCCTCGCGGGTGATCCGACCGATGTTGCCGATCTGCTCGGTGAACCACACCGCGCCGTCGCCGCCCGTGGCGATGCCGTAAGGCGCAGCGTTCGCGGTTGGCAACGGGAACTCGGTGATCGGTGAGCTCGAACAGCCGACGACCGCCGCGACCGCGACCAAGCGCTTCACGAACGCGACGATAGCGCGGGATCCCCGCGGGGCGCGCCGAATACAGCGACGGATACGGTATGTTCCTCGCCGGTTAGGAATGCTCGATTGGGGTCGGGCGTTCATTGCGCAAGGACGAACATGATCAAGGGTCGCCGGTTGTTGGCGGTCGCGCTGTGCGCGGCCGTGTCGATCACGTGTAGCTCGAAGAAGTCCTCGCTCGAGAGGCTCGGCACGGCCGGGTCGGGCTCGCACGGCAAGGGCGCTGGCGCCGAGGGCAAGCCCGACGCGGATGCGCCGAAGCGCGCGCTCGTGACGTCGAAGCGGATCCAGCCGTTGATTCACGAGCTGGGCGAAGAGCACGTCGTGCCAACCGCCGTCGTGATCGAGCTCGCGACGCCGATCGTCGAGCGCGGCACGGTCGGCAGCAACAGCAGCCAGTCGGTCGTCAAGGTCACGCCCGAGACCGCAGGCACGCTCGTGTATAGCGGGGTGTCCGAGCTCACGTTCACCCCGGCGCGGCCGTTCGACTTCAACACGAACTACACGATCGACGTCCAAAAGCTCGAGACCCAAGACGGCTTGCTCGCTCCGCCGGACGGCGAGAAGTGGAGTTACTCGTTCAAGACGCCGAGCTTCGAGTTCCTGAGCTGGGCTCCCACCGCGGTCGAGATCGGCAAGGGCACGATCACGATGCAGCTGACGTTCTCTGGCGCGGTATTGCCGAACATCGTGCGAGCGGGCATCGACATCACGGTCGATGGCCACGCGCCGTCGGGGATCGCCGGCAAGCCGACGACGTCGGAAAACACGGTCGAGATGGTCATCTCGGATCAGCGCCTGGCGCTCGGCACGAAGCTCGGGCTTACCGTCAAGTCAGGGCTGCGCTCGTTGACCGACGCGAAGGCGCCGGCGGCGAAAGCGGACTACGTCGTGTCCGAGGACAAAGCGGTCGCGATCAAGACCGCGGTCGTCACCGAGGGCTCGAACGGCTTCTATGTCGAGGTGATCTGCGACGACGATGCCGCGCCATCGGGCAATCGCTCGTATTACGAAGGCGAGGGCTACTACAACCTGTCGCAGCGCTGCCAGCTCGACGACGAAGCGATCTCGCGCATCCACTTCGATCCGCCGGTCAAGAAGTCGTACATCACCGCCGGTCGCGCGGGGTTCCGGATCTTCGGCGACTTCAAGCGCGGCGCGTACTCGATGAAGATCGACGCGGGTGCGCGCACGGTCGACGGCGGCATGTTGCTCGCACCCTTCGCGAAGTCGTTTTCGGTCTCCGCGCGTAAGCCTCAGTTGTCGTTTGCGGCGAGCGGGCGCTATCTGCCGCGCACCGCGTGGACGAACCTCGGGATCAAGCATCTCAACGTCGAAGGCTTGAACCTCGTGGTGCGCCAGATTCCGCCGGAGAACCTCGTGTTCTGGCTCGGCAACGACGGCACCGATGCTGCCGACGAGCGCACGAGCGACGTGATCCTCAAGAAGTCGATCCCGTTGCGCAGCGACGCCGATGTCGGCGCGACGACCTGGCTCGACGTCGCGCACTTGTTGCCGGCGACGACCAAAGGCGTGCTCGAGCTCCGCGTCGTGGGCGTCGGCGCACAAGCGACGTCGCGGCTGATGTTGACGAACCTGTCGCTCGTCGCGAAGAAGACCGCGCCCGCGGACAAGCCGTGGATGCAGACCGTCCAAGTTTGGGCGCTCGACATGGACAGCGCGGACACGCTGAGCGGCGTCGAAGTCGACCTCGTGCGCAAGAGCGGCAAGATCGTCGGGCGCTGTACGACCTCGGGCGATCACGGCTGCTCGCTGACCGGCGTCGATGACGATCTCGATCAGTCCGAGCCGTTCGCGCTGATCGCACACAAGGGCGACGATCTGACGTACTTGCGTTACAGCGATTTGCGCGCCGACGTCTCCGAGTCGAGCACGTCGGGCGTGCCGTACGTCGCGGACGTGCCGTATCGCGCGGCGATCTACGCGGACCGCGGCGTCTACCGTCCCGGCGACACGACGCACATCACCGCGATCGTGCGCGACATCAAGGATCACGCGCCCGACAAGTCGCTGCCGATCGACGTTCAGGTCATCGACCCGCGCGCGAAGGTCGTGCGCAAGATCCAGCTCAAGACCAATCCGTCCGGCGTCGTCACGTTCGATCACTCGCTGCCGCAGTTCGCCGATACCGGCCACTGGCGGGTCTCGATGACGGTCGCGAACGTGCCGCTCGCCGAATACAACCTCCAGGTCGAAGAGTTCGTGCCCGAGCGCATGAAGGTGACCGCGACGCCGAAGCGGCCCGAGGTCGTGATCGGCGACAAGGTCGAGTTCGAGGTCGCGGCGCAATATCTGTTCGGCGGCTCGGCGGTCGAGAGCGGCGTCGACCTGTCGTGCTCGGTCGAGCCGACGCGATTCGAACCGAAAGAAAATTCGGATCTGACCTACGGAGTGGACCCGAAGGGCAAGGCGGTCTCGCTCGGCGAAGGCCGCGGCCAGATCGAGCCCGACGGCAAGGTCGTGGTCGCATGCCCCGAGTTCGCGCAAGGCACCGCGTTCGCACAGACCGGGTTACTGACCGCCAGCGCGTCGGTGCTCGAAGCGGGGAGTGGCCGCGCGACGGTCAAGAGCGCGACCGCGATGCTACACCCCGAAAAGTTCTACCTCGGCGTGCGCACGAAAGCAGCGCGCGCCGCGGCGGGCGAGACGTTCACGGTCGAAGGCATGGTCGTCGATTGGAACGGCAAGCTCGCGGCGAATGCGCCGAAAGAGATCCAAGTCGAGATGGTTCACCTCGAAGCCGACTACGGCTATGGCTACGACGACGGCACGGGCGAGTCTCGCTACGACCGCTGGATGCGCCAGGTGCCCGAGGGCAAGCAAACCGCGAAGGTTACCGACGGTCACTTCAGCTTCGACGTCACGCCGGGCTCGACCGAAGCGGGCTACGTCGTGCGCGTCAGCGCGGGCAAGGCGAAGACCGAGCTGCTGCTCGATGGCGAATATCCGTACGAGTACTACGGCTACGGCGATGGCGAGCGCGGTGACGCGACGCCGCGCGCCGCAAAGCCGACTCAGCTCGCGGTCAAGCTCGCGAAGGCGATCGAGGTCGGTAAGCCAGTCGAGGTCAAGCTGCGCTCGCCCTACAAGGGCCGCGTGTTGTGGACGATCGAGACCGACCACGTCGTGAAATCGGAGTGGAAGGACATCGCGGCCGGCGATGCGAGCTGGAGCTTCCAGCTCGACGAGTTCGCGCCGAACGTCTATGTCACCGCGTTCGTCGTCAAGGATCCGCATCTCGAGTCGAAGGACGCGTTCATGCCCGATCGCGCATTCGGCATCGCGTCGACGAAGGTGACGCCGACCGACTTCACGCAGGCGGTCACGGTCAGCGCGCCGCAGACGGTTCGGTCGTCGAGCCCGCTCGCGGTCCAGCTCGACATCGGCAAGACGACAGGGCCGGCGTTCGCGACGGTCGCGGTCGTCGACGAAGGCATCTTGCAGCTGACGAACTTCCAGACGCCCGACCCGCTCGCGCAGCTGTTCCCGAAGCGCGCGCTGTCGGTCGAGACCTACGAGACGATCGGTTGGACGATGTTGCATGCGCCCGCGGGTGCGTCGTCGAAGACCGGCGGTGGTGACGACAGCGGCATGAACGGAGAGGACGGTGGTGCGCTCGACAAGAGCCGCGTCCAACCGGTCAAGCCAGTCGCGTTGTTCTCCGGCATCGTCGCGATCGGCGCGGACGGCAAAGCGACGATTCCGTTCAACGTGCCGCAGTATCGCGGCCAGTTGCGCGTGATGGCGATCGTCTCGACGCCGACCCGGATCGGGCGCGCCGATACCGAGGTCACGGTTCGCGATCCGCTCGTGATCCAGACGACGTTCCCGCGGTTCATCACGCAAAACGACGAGGTCGAGATTCCGGTGTTCCTCACGAACATGTCGGGCGGCACGCTCGATGTCTCGGTCGTGATCAAGAGCGATGCGCTACCGATCGCGGGGCTCGTCCAGCCGAAGTCGGGTCCGCCCCCGCTGCAGATGATGGGCAAAGACACCGGCGCAGCGAAGATCGAGGACGGCCACTCCGAGACGCTCGTGTTTCAGGCCAAGGCGACGATGCCGGTCGGCGGCGGACATCTGACCGTCGTCGCGAAAGCGAAGGGCAAGTCCGGCAGCTTCGAGGTCAAAGACGAGCTCGACGTCCCGTTCTTGCCGCCGGGGCCGAAAGAGCGCGTCGTCCAGAAGATGAAGGTCGACGCAGGCACGCTCGATCTCGTCGCGAAGGCGACCGCGCTCAAGAACTGGGCGCCGACGAGCGAGACCACGACGTTCTGGCTCACGAACAACCCGTTCGGCGAGTCGTTCTCCGGCCTCAGCTACCTCATTCATTATCCGTACGGCTGCATCGAACAGACGACGTCGACCGTGCGGCCGCTGCTCTACGTGTCGAACCTGGTGGAGCAGATCGATCCGCAGCTCGCCGAGCTCAAGATCGAAGACATGGTGCTCGCCGGGATCAACCGCGTGTTCTCGATGGAGACGCCATCGGGTGGCTTCGGCTACTGGCCGGGCTCGACCGAGGCGGTGGAGTGGGGAACCGCGTACGCGACCCACATGCTACTCGACGCGAAGAAGGCGGGTTATGCGGTGCCCGACGATCGGCTCGCCGAAGTGCTCAAGTGGATCGACGGTCGCGTCGCCGCATACGAACGCGGGCAGAAGATCGTGCACGCGCCGTGGAATCACTACGACGAGCAGTCCGAGGCGTATCTCCACTACGTGCTCGCGCTCGCCGGCAAAGGCAAGAAGGGTCGGATCGCGAAGCTAATCTCCGAGATTCCGCCCCACGCGAGCGGCGAGCAGGCGGAGGACCTCTACACGTTGAAAGCCGCGCTCTATCTCACCGGCGATCGTCGCTACGAGAAGGATCTGAAGGCGGTCGATACTTCGCCGATCCTCGACGAGCGGATCAACAGCTGGAGCTTCTACTCGGATCGCAGGCGGCGCGGCTTTATGCTCAGCACGTTCCACGATCTATTTGGCAACGATCCGGCCGGTGAGTTGCTCGCGCAGCGCGTCGCCGAGATGCTCGCCGCCCAGCCGGCGTACTACTACAACACCCAAGAGCTCGTGTGGGGCATCACCGGCCTCGGCAAGTGGGTGCAGTCGGCGGCGACGAAGGGCACCGCGGCGGGCAAGCTCACCGCGGACGGCGCCGAGATCAACTCGCGGACGTCGAAGCACAAGTCACCGACCCAGAACGACAAGACCTGGGCGCTGATGCGCGCGTCCGAGTACAAGTCGCTCACGCTCGATATCCCGCAGCAAGCGGCTGGGATGTGGCTCGTCATCAACAGCGAAGGCGTGCGGCCGAACGGCGACTACAAAGTCGGCGGCAACGGGCTCGATGTCAGCCGGTCGTACAAGACGCTCGATTCGACCGAGCTCGATCCGAGCAAGGGCACGCTGAAGCTCGGCGATCTGTTGTTCGTCGAGATCGAGGTCGAGAACACGAGCAGCGTGACGATCCAGAACATCGCGCTCGTCGATCGGCTGCCCGCGGGCTTCGAAATCGAGAATCCGCGACTGGGACGGACGACGAAGCCCGACTGGGTCAAAGACGAAGAGCAGTGGGCGGTCGACTTCATGAACATGCGCGACGACCACCTCGAGGCGTTCGGCCAGCTCGGTCCGCACGAGTCGAAGAAGATCGTCTACACCGTGCGCGCGGTGACCTCGGGCAAGTTCACGATCCCGCCGGTCGAGGCCGGAGCGATGTACGACCCGACGCTGTGGGCGCGCGCGAAGGGTGGGACCGCCGTCGTCGGCGGACCGTGGACCGGCAAGTTGCTGTGATCGGGGCTCGCGGCGCACGTCATCGCAGCTTCGCGCCGCGCCGACACTTGCTGCGCAGCGCGCTGTGGGCGATCACCGCGATCAACGCCGCGCTGCTCGCGCTGCTCGTGCTGGTGTTCGCGGTGCCGCTACCGGACCGCGAGCTCGGCTGGTCGGTCGTCGTCGAGTATCGCGATGGCCGACCGGCGTACGTGTTCTTGGCGCCCGACGACAAGTGGCGATTACAAGTACAGCTCGATCGCGTCGATCCGAAGTTTGTCGCCGCGCTCGTCGCACTCGAGGACAAGCGGTTCTGGGATCACCACGGCGTCGATCCGATCGCGGTGGCGCGCGCCGCGTTCACCGATGTCATCCACGCGCATCGCGTGTCGGGCGGCTCGACCTTGTCGATGCAGCTCGCGCGCCTGCTCGAGCCGCGGAGTCGGACGATTCCGCACAAGCTCGTGGACATGTTCCGCGCGGTCCAGCTCGACGCGCGCCTGAGCAAGCGCGAGATCCTCGAGACCTATCTCGAGCGCACGCCGTACGGTAGGAACGTCGATGGGATCGAGTCGGCCGCGTGGACCTACTTCGGCCACGGCGCGCAACACCTCACGGCACTCGAGATCGCGACCTTGCTCGCGGTGCCTCAAGGCCCGTCGCGCTATGCGCCGGCACCGCGCAACACCGAGCACCTGCGCGCTCGCCGCGATCAGATCCTCGCCAAGCTGATCGACGCCGACGTGTTCTCGACGATCGATGCCCGCGCCGCGATCACCGACGCCCAGCTGACGCCGCCGCCCGATCACCTGCGAGCGATGCCCCGCGATGCGCCACACGCCGCAGTCGCCTTGCGCCGGCGCTACCCCGGAGTCGCCCGCGTTCGATCGACGCTCGATGCCGGCGCCCAGGCGATCGCCGAGCATCAGGTCGAGCTCCGTCGAGACGAATTGCACGCCAAGGGCATCTACGGCGGGGCGGTCGTCGTCGTCGATCACCGCACGCGCGAGGTCCGCGCCCTCGTCGGTAACCTCGACTTCACCGACACCAAGCACGGCGGGCAAATCTCGATGTTCTCTCGCGCGCGGTCGCCCGGCTCGACGCTCAAGCCGCTGCTCTACGCGCTCGCGATCGATCGCGGCGTCGCACTGCCTGAATATCTCGTCGCCGACGTGCCGATGCAGTACGGGACGTATCGCCCGCGCAACTACGATGGCGACTGGGCCGGGCTCGTCACGTTGCAAGACGCGCTCGCGAAGTCGCTCAACCTGCCGTTCATCGATTTGCTCGAGCAGCTCGGGGTCGAGACGTTCGTCGGCGAGCTCGGCCGGATGGGCGTGGCGCGCCGCCGCGTCAAACCCGGAGACTACGGGTTGTCGTTGATCGTCGGCGGCATCGAGATCACGCCGCTCGAGCTCGCCGGGCTGTACGCGACGCTCGCGGAAGATGGCGCGTACATGCCGCTGCGCCTCGCTGCCGACGACTTGCCGCGGCCGCCGCTGCCAGAGTTCGGACCCGGCGCGGCATGGCTGACCCGACGCGCGCTGTCGATCAAAGATCGCCCAGACTTTCCGCGCCGTCGCGACGTCAACGGTGTACCCGCCGCGATCCACTGGAAGACCGGCACGAGCTTCGGCTTCCGCGACGCATGGGCGGTGGGCTCGGGCCCGACGTACACCGCGGTCGTGTGGACCGGCAACGTCGACGACAAGCCGAGCGCCGACCTAGTCGGCTCGGAGGCGGCGGGACCGCTGTTGTTCGACGTGCTCGAAGCGCTCGCCGATCGCGCGCACGCGCCGCCTACGACCGGACCGCCACCCGATCTCGCTTACGTCGATGTGTGCGAGTACTCCGGTCATATCGCCGGCGATGCCTGCGACCACAAGGTCAAGGTGCTCGCGCCGATCCACGCCGTGCCGACCGCGCCGTGTCCATATCATCAAGCCTACGACGTTGGCGCGGACGGGCATGCCGTCATACCGGCGTGTCGCCATCCCGGCGAGAGCTACGAGCGCAAGAGCTTTATCGTGCTGCCGAGCGCGGTCACGGCGTGGCTCGTCGAGCGCGAACGCGCGGTCCCCGAGACGCCGACGTTCGCGGCCGATTGCCCCGGCGATCCGACCGGCGCGCCGCCCTCGATGCTGACGCCCGCCGACGGTCAGATCGTGACGCTGATCCCAGGCATGCCAACGAAGAAGCAGGCGATACCGCTGTCCGCATCGACTCGCGCAGCGACCGTGTCGTGGTTCGTCGACGGTGCGCTGGTCGCGACCGCGCCAGCGACCGAGCGCGTGTTCTGGACGCCGATCGCCGGCAAGCACGAGATCGTCGTCGCCGACGAGGCTGGACGTGTGGCGCGTCGCACGCTCGAGGTGCGAGCCACCCTCCGCTAACCCGCGTACGCCGCGCCGCGCCGCTGCATGCGGTACCATGTGATCGATGCGCACTCTTAGTTTGCTCGCGTTGGTCGTCGCCGCGGGGTGCGGTAACGGCGGCGGGTTCATCGACGCGCCGACTCCGACCGGCTCGTTCACCGCGAACTGGACCGTGCACGATCCGAGCGGCGCTCCGCTCGTCTGCGATCAGGTCGGCGCGGGTCGGGTCAAGATCACGGCGTCCGCACCGGCGCTCAACGCGGTGATCAACGAGGCGTTCCCGTGCGATCAGGTCATGGCGATGTCGCAACAGGTCACGCCGGGCATCTACACGATGGACTACGAGCTCGACGACGAGACCGGCGCGATGCTCGCGACCGCGCCGGAGCAAGACGATATCGACGTTCCAGCTGGCGGCGACAACGTCTTGCAGCAGGCGACGTTCGTGGTCGACGACCACGGTGGCCTCGCGCTGACGATCGAGAGCGGCGTCACCGGCGGCAACTGCGTCGGCGCTGGCATCACCGCGACGACGATCGTGCTCACCCACGCCGGTAGTGGTGGCTGTGCGCCGGTGACGTTTTCGATCGGCGGCGGCGGCTCGTACACCGTCGACTGCACGACGCCGATGATGGCCGGCTGCATCGACGATACCCAACCGTTGACGGTCAGCGGGATCACGTCCGGTACGTACTCGGTCAGCGTTCACGGCTACAAGGGCGCGAGTGATTGCTACGACGGCGTGCAACAGCTGCAAGTGCCGGCGTTGCAACAGACGCAGACCAAGACCGTCAACCTCACCGCGACGAACAACGCGGGCTGCTAGGGCGCGAAGCGCGACGCGTGCGGCTAGTCGTCGAGCATTCGTTTGCGGTAACGTGTGACGCCTACGAAAGCCTGTACTTCGACGAGCCGTTTAACGCAGCGCTCGGCACCGCGCTCGGCCTCGGCCGCGAGCTGGTCAGCCTCGATCGCACCGCGACGCGGATCGTGCGGATCGTGCGCTGCGAGCCGAAGCGCGACCCGAATTCGCCCGGTGGCCAAGCGTTCGGTAAGTCGCGGGCGAGCTTCGTCGAGGAGATCGACTACGACCGGACGACTCGGGTCGGCGCGTGGAAGACCGTCCCGAACGTATTTCCCGATCGGGTCCGTTCGACCGGGACGCTCGAGCTCGTCGCCGATGGCGCCGGCGTCAAGCGGATCGTGCGCGCCGAGGTGGTCGTTCGCGCATTCGGGTTCGGTGGCCGGATCGAGAAGCTGATCGCGCACGAGATCGAGCAGAGCTACGCGAAGTCGGCCGCGTTCACGACCGCGTGGCTCGCGCGGTAGCCGCCTCGAACACGACCATCGTCGTCGCGACCTCGCCGCGCGGTAGCCGCCAGCCGGTCACGACCTCGCGCGACGCGATCGCGCGAACGTCGGCGAAACCTGCAGCGCGCAGCTCGGTGAGGATCTGATCGCGGGTCTGCGCATCCCGTTCGAAGCTGCGGCCCCCGGTGAACCGCTTCATGACGGCTTCGAGTGCACGACCGACCCGGCCGGGCCGAGGTTGTTCCGCTTCGGGCACGAGATCGAACACGAACCGCAGCTCGCCGAGCGCGGCGACCTTCGCAAACAAGGCGCGGCGTTGGTCGCCGGTCAGATACATCGCGAGCCCCTCGGCGATCACGAGCGGAGGCTTGCCGCGGACGAGCGGGGCGAGCTCGGCGGTCGCGACGTCGCCGGCGACGAGCTCGAAGTTGCTGCGCGCGAGCACGGCGCGTCCCGCTGGCGTTCGTTCGAGCAGCTCGCGTTTCTTCGCGACCATCGCCGGCAGATCGAGCTCGACGTAGCGCACGCTTGGATCGCGACTGAGCGTCGCGCCGCGCCGCGATAACCCGGACGCGAGCTCGAGCACATCGGTCGCACCGGCAGCGAGGTGATCGATCATCGCGTGACGATGGAGCAGCGAGTCGCGCAGCGGCGGTAGATCGCGGCGCACCATGGCGGCGACGGCGAGCACGGCGTTTGTCGCGGCGAATACGCGTTCGGCATCGCGGGTCGCGAATAGCTCGGCATCCGGTAAGCGCCCCCACGCCCACACGCCGGAGGTGTAGAGCGCGGTGATCGACAGGTCGCCGCTTGCCATCGCTCGCAGCATACGCGGTCTCGATCGCGGCGCGGCGCCATGATGTAATGGTCGACATGACCCAACGGCTCGGCGTGATCGTCGCGATGGTGTTGCTCGCCGGCGTTGCGTGGGCGGATAAGAAGCCGCCGGCGAAACCGCTAGCCAAACCCGCCGCCACGACCCCCGAGCCCGCGCGTCCCGCCGATGCCAACGCGGGCAGTGCTGGCGCCACCGCCGCCGAACCACCGGATCTACCGCCGCACATCACCGGGCCCAAGCTCGTCGACCTTGGCAATCAGGTCGAGATCGAACTCCCGGCCGGCGCGATCCTGCTCGAGAAGACCGAGGCGCAGGCCGCGGTGCGCAAAGGCGGCAGTGACCCGACCAACGTCGTCGCGTTCATCGGCGCGCTCGATGCCGATTGGGCGATCATCCTCGAGTACAGCGGCGAGGGCTACGTCGACGACAGCGACGCCGACAAGCTCGATGCCAGCGAGCTGTTCGAATCGTACCAAGAGGGCAACAAGCAGCAGAACGAACAGCGCAAGACGATGGGCATCGATCCGCTCATCCTCGATGGCTGGAGCGAGATGCCGAGCTACGACAAGCCAAGCCACAACCTGAGGTGGGGGCTCAAGGCGCACAGCAACTCGGGCAACGTCATCAACTACTTTCGCCGCGCGCTCGGCCGCAACGGGTTCTTGTCGATCAACCTGATCGACGCCGCGGACAAGATCGAGCAAGCGAAGGTCACGACCGCGCCGATCGTCGCTGCGATTCATTTCAAAGCCGGCTCGCGCTACGAAGATCACCAGAGCGGCGACAAGGACTCGGGCATCGGCCTGCGCGGCCTCGTGCTCGGCGGCGCGGGCGTCGCAGTGCTGGCGAAGACCGGCTTGCTGCTCAAGATCCTGCTGGTCTTCAAGAAGGCGATCCTGTTCATCGTCGTCGGCATCGGCGGGTTCTTCAAGTGGCTGTTCGGTCGCAAGAAGAAAGCCGATCCGACAGTTCCGCCGGCGCCGCCGACCGGCACCGATCCGCCGCCGGTGGGATGACGTCGCGTTGGTGCTCGCTGCCCGGGCTCGCGCTGATCGCATGCGCGAGCACGCCGATGCACGCCACGCGGCCAGCGTCATCGCCGGCGACAGCGCCGGTGCCCGCGGCGGCGCCTGGGCCCTATCACGACCCTGATCGCAAGCGCGGCGAATTGCCGACCGCCGACCGGCGCGAGACCGAGCTCGCGGCGCTGCACGCCGATCTCACCGCGGTCTACGCTCATCGGCTCGAAAAGGAGCAGCGCTACTCGCTCGACGAGCCGGCGCTGTTCGCCGCGACCGAGAGGCGGCTGCTCGCCGCGACGTCGTGGGCTGGCTACGACTCCGCGATCTACGATCTGCTCGCGCAGTTTCACGACGATCACCTCACGTATCACCCACCGAGCACGGCTGCGCCGTCTGCCGGCTGGGTGAGCTTCCGCCTCGGCTTGGCCACGGTGCTCGCCGGCGATCACTTGCTGATCTCGAGCGTCGAGCCGAGCGGTGCGCTTGCGGCCGCGGGAGTTGCGCCGGGCGACGAAGTCGTCGCGATCGACGGCATCGCGGTGAGCGCCGTGCTCGCGCGCGAGGTCAAGCGCCGCGTCTGGTCGCGGCCGGAGTCTGCGCGCACGTCGTGGGCGCGAACCTGGACGTCGCTGCTCTATGGTAAAGGCGAGGCGCCGCGTGTTCGCACGCTCGCGATCGCGGCACGAGTCTCCGGCGCGGTGCGCGACGTCGCGATCACGCCGGTCGAGGCAGTCCATGCCAAGCGCGACGCCGTCGTCGCCACGGTTACCGGCGACGTCGCGATGCTCGCGTTTCGTTTACTCGAAGGCCGCAACGCGGAGAAAGAGATCGATGTCGCGCTCGCGACCGCTCGCACGATGCACCGGCTCGTGATCGACTTTCGCGGCGTGCGCGGCGGTGTAGATCGAGTCGGCTATCGCGTCGTCGCGGGTCTCGCCGAGGGCACAGCGGCGATGGGCAAAGCGCGCGTGCTGCTCGCGCCGGAGACGCGGGCCGCGCGCCCGAAGTGGCACGACCTCGCCGCCGAGGCCGACGGCTTCTCGGCGCCGATCGCGCTCGATGTTCAAGCGCAGCCGCCCGGGCAGGGCTTCCACGGCAAGGTCGCAGTGATCGTCGATGCCGGGTGCGCGTCGACGTGCGAGGTCGTCACCGCGGCGCTGCGCGCAAACCTGCACGCGGTCGTCGTCGGCGAGACGACCGCCGGCAGCTCGGGCGCGCCGATCGAGCTCGCGTTGCCGGTGACCGGCGGCAACATCGCGGTGCCGACGTGGAACCTGATCGCCGCCGATGGTCATCCGATCGAGGGCGATGGCGTCGTGCCCGATCTCGTCGTGGTGCCGACCGCCGACGCGCTCGCAGCCGGTCGTGACGCTCCGCTCGATGCCGCGATCGCGCGAACCGCGCCGTAGCCGCGGTATGTTGGCGCGATGCCGGGCTCTCGGACGACGCGACTGCCGCTCCAGATCGGAATTCAGTCGCTCTACAGCTTGGCGGTCGCGAGCGGAACGCTGATCCCGGCCGCGATCGCGCTGCTCGCGACGCTGTTCGTGTTGATCCTGCAGGGCGGCCTCTTGGTCGTGCTGCTGTTCTCGCAGGGTTGGGTCGTCGCTGGCGTGGTCCTCGTGCTCGAGCTGACCCTGCTGATCCGCGGCATCAAGCATCTGCGGATCGCGGCGCGCACGCGACCCGCCGACGTCATCCTCGACGACAACGGGCTGACGATCGTAGGCGGGCGCTTGCACGGGACGTCGGTGACGTGGGCAGCGTGCAAAGCGATCCGCGAGCATTCGCCGAAGGACAGCGACGACATCGTGCGAACGAGCGCGGTGATCGAGCTCGCCGACGGCACCGAGGTGGTGGTGGCCGAGGCGGGAGACGACAGCGAGCGCGCATCGCTCCAGGCGCTGTGCACGAGCGCCGACGCGATGTTGCATCCGGGCGCGCTACCGCCGCTGCCGCCGGAAGAACATCCCGATCTATTGCGCTGTCCGTCGTGCTCGGCGCCAACCGCGCCGGTCGACGCGGAGAGGACGACGTGTGCGTTCTGCTCGGCGACCGTGCCGATTCCGACCGCGTTGCGCGACCGGGTGCACGCCGCGAGCGAGGTCGTCGCGGATTCGAAGGTGTCTCCGGCGTTGCTCGCGAAGCTGCTCGCCCAGCCGAGCGCCCGGTGGGCGACGCTGTGGTCGCTCGTCGCCGGCATTCCGATCGCCGCGATGTGGATCGTCGCGGTGTTCTTCGGCTTCGTGCTCTATCGCCATCATGGGTTCCGCGCGGTGAATGTGCTGCTGCTGTCGGCGTCCGGGGTGGTGACGATCCTCGGCTGCTACTTCTTGCTGCGCTATTGGCTCGTCAATCGCATGGCGCTGAGCGTGATCACGCTCAGCTTCGGCGCGTTTCCGCCGGCGAAAGACGGCGAGCCGTGGACATGTCGGAGCTGCCGTGCGCCACTGCCGCCCGCTCGCGATGGCCTGCTCGCGCGCTGTGCGTATTGCAACTCGGATAACGTGCAGGGCATCGACCTACGGCCGCGCGCCGAGGGTGCCCGCAAGGAGCGCGCGACGCTCGAGGCCGCGTTCGCGCAGCGACAAGCCGATCGCAAGACCTACGCGACGCGAGCGGCGCTTTCGCTCGCGGTGCTGCCGCTGTCGCTGTGGGCATTCTTTCACGGTGCGCATGCGGTGACCCGCGAGGCAAAGCTCGTCGTCGCGTGCGATCGCGGCGAGCTCGACCGCTGTGTCGAGCTCGGCCGGTTCTACTTGGAAACCGACTACGACGCGGCGAATCACGTGTTCGACGAGGCGTGCAGCCGCGGCAGCACCGATGCCTGCGGCGAGCGCGGCTATCAGCTCACGCTCGGCGGTTCCGACGAGGTCGCGCGCGGCGTCGCGATGTTGTGGAAGTCATGTCAGACCGGCAAGCCGATCTGGTGCCGCGAGCTCGGCGAAGCGCTCGAGGCGCACCACGTGCAAACCGATATGCCGACCCCGCTCGCGTTGTACCGCCGCGCCTGCGACGGCGGCGAGGCGCACGCTTGCACGCTGATCGCGTTCAAGATGTCGCGCGGCGATGGCGTGCCGCAAGACCAAGCTGGTGCGGTCAAGATCTACGAGCGCAGCTGCACCGCGAACGACGAGCTCGGCTGCGCGTATCTCGCGCGCAGCTACTACACCGGAACCGGCGTCGCGCAAGATCAGCCTCGCGCGGTCGCGATGTTCGAGCGCGGCTGCACGGGAGACAACCCGAACTGGTTCGCTTGCGCGTACCTCGGCGAGGCCT
>CAZDGY010000039.1:0-16511 GCA_964504685.1 uncultured Kofleriaceae bacterium
ATCCTGTTGCTCAATCAATGACGCTCTCGAGCGGCGGTCAGAACCGATCCCAACCGGGGTTCGTCTTGCACATGTCCACTCGGGCCTGATCCAGCGCCACGATCTTCGCCGGCGCGGTCTCGAGCACGCCGTGCCACAGGCCCGCCCCGGTGTCGACGCGGTAACGCGCGACGACCTTGTAGAACCCGCCGCCGAGCGTGACCGCGCCGTTGATCTTCCGCGCCGCCCACCGCGGTACGTCGATCCGATGGACCAGCGCCTCGTTCGGCGCGAGCGTCTTGTAGACGTCCTCCGATCCATCGCGGTCGTCGAACAGCTTGAGCACCAAGCGACCAGTGGCCGTACACGCGCCCTTCGCATCGAGCATCGGCCACGTCAGCTCGATCTCGAACCAATCGTAGTGCAGCTCGTAGGTCTTGATATGCGATGCGACCTGGATCGGTTTCTTGCCGACGTCCCGCAACTCGAGCGACACCTGAAGATCCGGGTCGACCGTCGCGGTCAGCTGAAGGTCGCCGACCACCTTGCTCGCGCCGACGCGTGTCGGATCAGGCGGAGCCGCGCTAGCGACCGAGAAGCCGTTGGTGAGCGCGAGTAAGATCAAGACAAGGCGAGTCATGGCGAGATCCGACGTCCGAGCTCCGCAATGGGTCTAGCTGACGGGAGATTGTAACTATGTGACCCCGCGCGCATTGTCGTGTTCACGGCGGCAGCACGAACTTCGTCGTGACCGGCGGGTCGCAGCAGCCCCACGTGTACGCGACCTCGCGGTTCGAGACCCAGCCGCCACTTCGAAACACACCGGTGCCGGTGATCCCCTTCGGATCCTTCTCACCCGATAAGACGTAGTCCGGCTTCGCGCCGTCGAGATATGCCGCCATCCGTTCGGTCTTGATGATGTGAAACGGGCCCTCGCGAGTCGTGAGCAGCAGCACATGCTGACAATCCGGTGAGAACAGCGACGGCGTTCTCGCTTCGGTTGCGAGCTCGAGCAGGTCCTGGGTCCACGGCTGCACGCGCCCAGCGACCTCGATCGTCAGCGACGTGTACGCGTCGTAGTTGTTGCTCGGGTCGTGCTCACCGCGCCACGTCGCCTTCACCGCGCCGCAGTGCTCCTCGTGCGCGATCGGGGTCGGCTGTGCTTGGGCCTGTTCGTCGGTCTTGACGACGCCGCCGATCAGCCTGCCTCGAAAATCGAAGGTCACGCGCCCGGGAAGCGCGCCCGAGGTGAGCACGATCGCGAGCTGTCGCGCGTCTTCCGCCGTTCCGATTGCTATCGTCAGTTGGCCACCGCGTATCGCGGCCTCGATGATCGGCGCGCTCATGACTCGGTCGTCGAGGATGACGGCGAGCTTGTCATTGACGTGATGCTCGGTGACCGCCGCGAACGCCTCGGCGCCGGCGGGGTCGAGCTCGACGCGAATGCTCGCCACGTCCGGCTCGTCGGAGTTGGGTGGAGCGACGGACGCGCGCGCGATCGAATCGCCGGTGATCGCCGGCGTTGCGTCGACGAGATAGGAGCGCCAACGCGCCCGCTGGTTGCCACGCGCGGGCTCGAGCTCGAACGCGAGCATTCGATCGCTCGGGATGGCGAGCGCCGGCGTCTGCTTCGCGAGCGTCGCGAGATAGGTCTCGATCACGGTGCGTCCCAGGACGTGGCACGTCACGGTGTCGCCCGGCCCGGGCTTCCAACATCCGCGCTTTCTGCCTTCGTCATGGCTGACGTCTTGCTCGCGGTCGGCGGCGAGCAGCGCCCAGTCGGTGACTTGCGGATCCGCACCCCAGAGATCGGGCTGCGCGGTGATCTCGGCGGCGAGCGCATCGGGATCGGTTTTCACGCGCTCGGCGAGCGAGGTCATGATCGGCGCGCCGGCGACGACCGGGTGAAACTCGAGCCGGCCCTTGCGCTCGAGCAGATCGGTCGCCTGTTCCAGCGCCTCCGCGTCGTTCGGCGCGAGATCGACGACGATGCGCTCGCCATCGAGCGCGACGTGACCGCGAAGGTGTGCGAGCTGGAGCCGGAGCCGCATCGTTCGCACCGCACCTTCGAGCGCCGCGGGACGCGCGGCCGGAGCGATCGCGCCGAGGTCGATCGCGAAGATGCTGCGAATCCCATCCTTGATGATCGGTTGCTCCGCGAGCTCGATCGCGACCTTCGGGTCGATCGCCGGGCCACCGCCACAACCGATCGCGAAGGCGATGCATGTCGCGATCGCGCGCGTCGGCGCGAGCAGCGGAGCGCTTCGGTGCATCACCGCGGGACCATCGCACACAGGCCGCGAATGTTGCACCGGTGTGACGCACTCGCGTTGCCATGGGGGTTCTCCTCCCACATGGAGACATTTCCCGCGGGTCTTCCTCGAAGGCTTGCACCCCGAGCCGATCGACCGCGGTGCGGAGGTTGCAGTTAGTGGCTGACCGACTCGTAGTCTCTCGAGTCCGCGGAATGATGAAACGCGCGCGTTACATCGCAGCAGCAACCGCGATGATGCTCGCGGCCTGCGGTTCGAAGTCTCGAGCCGTGAACGACGGTGCGGCGGTGATCGACGGCGTCGTCGACGTGATCCCGGATACCGGCTCCGCCGGCCCGATCGTTCACACGTTCGACTTGGCGACGCGGATACCGCCGCATCTCGCGATCATGTTCACGATGAGTTGGTTCGGCATTCCCGCCGCAGACCCGCAAGGCAGCGGGCCCGATTCCGGCTACGGCGATACGGTGTGGGGCGGCAGCTGCGTCCCGATCAACAACGCGGCTACGTGCACGACGTGCATTCTCAAAGGCGCGAACAACGCCTGTCTCGATAATTCGGGTCCGCCGCAGCGCGACACCGCGTCGCGCCGCAAGATGCTCGCCGGGATCTATTCAGCGAGCGGGCTCGACGTCGAGGGCCGACGCCGGATCGATCTCATGCTGTCTCAGGTCCGCCGTCCGTGCGACGACGGCGCAAAGCTCGACGCGTGGACGATGCAAATGAACGGCACGCGCGACACGCCGGCGCATCCCGAGAATCCGCCGTGCGAGACCTGCACGATCGCGTACAACGCCGCGCTTGCTTTCTTGGGCGAAGCGGATGCCAGCGGCATGACCAACGTCGTCATCCCCGGCGTCGATGCGACCTGGTACTTCCACTTCGGCTCGAATAAGGGGCTCGGCACGTGCGACGACACCACGGGAAATCCCAAGCAGAGCTGCATCGATGCTCTCACCCAAGACTTCGTCGACATGTCGAACATGTCGGCCGCGCATCCATCAGCGCTCAAGCTGAACGGCAAGCCGGTGCTGTACGCCTACTTCGATCCTAGCTACCTCACCGCGGCGCAGTGGCAGTCGCTGTTTCAGAATGCGCGCAACCAGAGTGGACGCGATTTCTACGTCGTCGCGACGACGCAGAATGCGACGCACACCGAAGACTTCGGCGCGTTCGACGGACTCGCGCCGTGGCTCCAGCTCGGCACGTGGACCAACACGACTGGCGCGACCGTGCGCGCGCACGCATACAACTGGGCAGCAGCGCTCCACGATCCGCTGGTCAACGCTCTCGCGAGCTACCCCGGCCGCGTTGTCCTCGCCGGCATGACGCCGGGGTTCGATGACTACACGATGAGTTGGGGCGGCTGCATCGAGCGCCAGCTGCCGCCTGGCGATCCGCGCGATCCGAGCTTGCTGCTCGGCGAGTTCGACTATTTCAAAGCCAAGAGCATGACCGCGCTCGTCGGCGAGACATGGGATGACTGGACCGAGGGCTCGCACTTCGAGCCCGATGTAGCCGGCCAGACATCTGTGCTGATCGCGATGCGCCAACAACTCGGCGCGCTGTTCGGCGAACCCGCGGATCCGACCGGCGACCAACGATTGACCACGCAATGGACCACCTACGGTCAGGCGCGCAACTGCAGCTCGAATCCCATGGTGCTTCCTCCCGTCACCAAACTGAGCTGTCCATAGGTACGAACATGAAGCGAATCACTCTGCTCGGACTCCTTTGCGCTGGCACTGCGTGCCACGTCGAACACTCAGGCGACATCATCGATGCGGTGCCGGCGACCGATGCGAGTGGGGACGGCATCGCCGGCGATGCGCCGGCAAGCGACGACGATGCGCCGTTTGCCGCAGAGCGCGCGGCCTGCACGTTCACCGCTGGAACGCCAGCGCAGCAGACGTTCGGGCCGAGCATCGTGTCGCAATCGATCCCGCTCGACGTGTTCGTGCTGATGGTTCACGAGAACCGTTCGTTCGATCACTACTTGTCGCAGTTGCCAAAGGTCGGCCAACTCGATGCGGACGTCGCCGACGACAACGCATCGATCCCCGGCGCAACCGGCACGCCGGTCTCCCGCTTTCACGAAGCCGGCTTGTGCCCCGCCGATTCCAACCACGACTGGAACTCGATGCACAAGGACTGGGACAACGGCCTGAACGACGGGTTTGCGCGAGCCAACGCGACCACGGCCGATCCGACGGGCAAACACACCATCGGTTACTTCGACGACACCGACTTGCCGTTCTATTACGCGGCGGCGAACACGTTCGCGATCAGCGACCGCTATTTCGCGCCGACGCTCACCTCGACCGGGCCGAATCGGCTCTACCTGTATGCGGCGACGTCGAACGGTACGATCACGAACGTCGGCGCTGCCGGCATTC
Source organism: uncultured Kofleriaceae bacterium (assembly GCA_964504685.1). Taxonomy (GTDB): domain Bacteria; phylum Myxococcota_A; class Polyangia; order Haliangiales; family Haliangiaceae; genus JABFXX01. Next base: position 4,649 of record CAZDGY010000039.1, read on the forward strand.
CGGTCGCGAAGACGATCTTCGGCTTGATGCAGAACGCCGGCGTCACGTGGAAGGTCTACAGCGTCAGCACGTACTCGTTCGAAGGATCGATCTTCAGCTCGTTACCGACGAGCTACCCCGCGAACTTCGGCAGCATGACCGACTTCGCGACCGACGCCGCCGCCGGCACGTTACCGAACGTGGTGTTCCTCTACCCCGGTTCGGACGAGCACCCGCCGGCCGACGTGCAATCGGGCGAGCAGGACTCGGCAAGCCTGTACGCAAAACTGGCCGCGTCACCGCAATGGGGCCGGCTCGCCGTGTTCTTCACCTACGACGAAGCGGGCGGGTTCTACGACCACGTCGCGCCGCCGACCGCGTGCGCACCCGACGATGTCCCGCCCGTGCTCGCCAGCGGCAACGTCCCCGGCACGTTCGCGCAATATGGTTTCCGCGTTCCGTTGATCGTGGCGAGTGCGTGGGCCAAGAAGCATCACGTTTCACACGTCGTCAACGATCACACATCGATCTTGCGGCTACTCGAGCTGCGCTTCAACTTGCCGGCGCTGACCGGACGCGACGCGAACGCGAACGGCTTGTTCGATCTGTTCGACTTCACGCAGCAGAGTTTCCCGACCGCGCCCGCGTTGCCGGCCGCGCTGCTCGATCCGACACGCAAGTGCTGACCGCGGCGCCGCAGTAACGTGCCGAGCCGAACCGTGTCTCCGCGGAGCGACGACGAAGTCAGGGTTTGCCGCGCGTACCCGACGCGCTGTTATCCTCGGTAGGTGAGGTGTGTGATCGCGTGTGTGCTCGCGATCGGCTGCGGCCACGGTCAGCCGGCGATCTCGAACCACGCCGCGCCGACGCCTGCCGAGGCGTGCAGCGATCATCGCTCCGACGTGCACGCCTGGATGAGCTTGTACGCCTCGGATGATCCGAACGACACGAACGTCCCGTACGAGGCCGCGGACGTCGCGTGGCACGCCGCAGCGGCGAGCTTCGAGCCGTGCTACCGCGGCTATACGCCGTCGGAGAACCCGCTCCGCATCGGCGTGAAGTTCAAGCTCGGCGAGACCGGCTTCGCTCACGACATCGAAACGTGGGGTCCCGATGCGACGGTCGATCGCTGCGTGTGCGAGACGATCAAGCGCATCGCGTTTCCGCGTGTCCACCCTCGCCTCGCCGCGACGCTCGCGGTCGGCCCCTGAGCAACCGCGGCTACAGCCGGTAGCCCATGACGAGGACGGGATAGATCAGATCGCCCACAGAGCTCTCGAGCAACGAGGCCGCGCCGCCGTAAGCGCGTAGCACCAGCTCGAACCGGTCGCCGTCGCCGAACATGAATCCCACCTCGATGACTGCGCCGCCGAACAGCTTCTCGCCCGTCTGGCTATCTCTCGCCAACACCGCGGGCCCCAAGAACAACCCTCCGCCGAAGAAGATCGGGAAACCGGTACCGAACGGTCCGATGCGCAGCGTTCCGTCGGCGACCGCCCCGGTAAGAAAGCCTTTGCCGGTCCCGATCAGCAAAGAGCCTCGCGCTTGCAGACCCAGCACCCGTGTGAAGTACTTCCGGAATCCAAAACCCGCCGTCGCGACGGGGCCCTCATGCTTCAGGTGTTCGCTGATCGAACCGCCTGGCTCATCGATCGTGATGTAGCCATCCTCGGCCTGGCCGTAGCCGGCACCGGCATAGATCGACCACGACATCGGCGCGCGCAAGCGACGCTCTTTCGGGTCATTCGGATCGGGCGGGGGTTCACCGGCCGCATTCGCGGGAACAACCGTCTGTGTTTGCGATTGCGATTGCGATTGCGTCTGCGTCTGCGTCTGCGATTGCGTCGAGGCTACGCATTGCCCGTCGGCGGTGCACTCTTGGTCCGCGGCGCAGGCGGGGTTGCACGCCGACACGCACTGCAGGCTCGGCGAGCAAACAAATCCGCTCCGGCACGCAGGAAAACACGCGTCGGTCGCCCGCGCTCCGGGTGCGTCCGCGAGCGCGACCGGCTCGGCCGCGAGGCGGACCAGAAAGAGCAACGCAACCGCTACTGCGAGGAGGATTGGCTTGTGTGCACCCGGTCGTGCGCGAGAGACCATGAGGCACAATTACACGGGCACATTGGGACGTGGAAGTCGACGCGAGTAGTTTTGCTCTACAGCTTCACCCCGAACAGCTCGCGGATGCGAGGCAGCGGTTCGTCGGCAACTCCGAGATCGAGGATGCCGATCCGCAGCGTGATCTTCGCGCCGTTGCCCCAGGGCCACCACAAGCCGAACAGTCGGTCGGCGGTCGCTTCGTCACCCGCGAGCAAGCGCTGACCAGCACCGACGCCGCCGGTCTTGTCGGCGAGTGCGCGAAACGCGGGCGGCGCGCTGGCCAACGACTTTGCCGTCCAGCCGCGTGGGAACGCCAGCATCGCGCGAGCTCGCACCGCGGGCTCGTGCTCGATCACGAACGACGACGCGATCGTCGACGACCTCGCGTCCCACTCCCATGGCGATCCGGGCCAATCGTCTTTGAGCGCACCGAGAGCGTCGAGCAGCGGCTGCCATCCATCCACACGTCGATCGTATCCCAGGGTCGCTAAGTCGCGCCTTGCTTGCGTACGAGGATGATCGAGTCTTGCACCGTGATCCGCAGGTGATGCAGCCCGGCGATCGCGCACGCGGCGTCTTGCCAGCCGACGTGGCGAAGCGACAGCGTGACCGTGCCGACGACATCGTCCGAGACGACGAGATTAACGTCCGCGGTCTTCGCGAGCAGCCGGAACACGTCGTGAAGATCGGCGGCTTTGACGTCGAGATCGAGCGTCGGGCCGTGGCGCACGCCGGGAGCGCAGAGATCGCGATCGGCGAGCGCAGGACGCGTCGCAGCAACGAGCAATGCGAACGCGACCGCCTTCACCCCTCGATTCTATCCCGCCGTCGTGCTTCGCACGCGTCAACTACGCGATCGGCACGACGAGCTCGGAGCCGTCGTAGACGCCCTGACCATCCATCTGGGTCAAGCCGGTCGACAGCGCGGGCAACACCGACCACAGTGGCCCGAGCATCTCCCACGTCACGTTCGGCGCTCGCTCGCCGTCGAGCACGTGGAGCGTGACGATCGACTTCGTCCCCTGCAAGCGGCCGATCACGCGTTGTGCGGCTGGACCGCCGGCGCGCTCGATCTGGCCGAGCCATGCGCGGAGATCCTCGTCGAACAGGTCGCTGCCCGACGCATTGATCTCGACCTCGCCGAGCAGTTCGCCGCCGCGAAGCAGGTCGCCGCCGTCGATCTTGAACGTCGGATCGATTCCGACGAGCCCGCCACCGATCTCTTTGAGCCTGACGATCGCATCCGCGAAATAGCGCACGTAGTAGCCCACGGGCGAGATCCGTACCACGAGTTAAGGGCGGGCCGTCTAGGCATCAGAACTCCATGTCGAGAAAGTCGGCGATGCCCTCGATGATGTCCGGCTGCGGCTCGGCCCCTGACGCGCCACCTTCGATCACGCGGACCTCGTCGCCGCGCCGCAAGACGATCGCCCATCCGTATGCGATCTTGCCGTCGGGGGGTGGCTTGGCGAACGATCGCCGCCCGCTCGGCGCGAGCTGCCACAGCGGGTCCAACCACGAGCGGACCTCGCCGCGTTGGTCGTTCGAGAGGACGAGCGGGTCGGTCTTCGGCTCGGGTCGTGGTCCGGGACGGTCGGGCCACGATGCTTTCGCGGCGCGGTAGTCGCGAGACACGGTCAGGACATGCACGCGCTCGTCGCCGGTGCCGCGGTCCATGATCTGGATCGCGCCGTCGTCGATCGTGACGTCGCCGAACGGCAGCACGTGCAAGGTGATCGGCTTCGAGGTCGGCGCCCCGCTTCGATTCACGGGAGCGGTCGACGCGGTCGGTGCACAAGCCGCCAGCGCCCCGAGCGTGACGATCGCGAGCCATATCCGGAGCGGCACTCGATCATGTTACAGGCGTGCGCTACCGCACGGCGGAACTCACGGACTCGTTAGAATCATTTCGGCGCGACGCGCGTTAAAACACAGCATGCGATCGGACCTCGGTGCCGCAGGATTTCCACTCGACCCCGAGTGGTACTGGCGGATCGCGGAGAGTGCGAGCTCGCTAAACGCCGAAGCAGCCGCGCGCGACTTCATCACGCCGCTTGCACGGATCGCCGCCGGCCGGTTCGCGATCACCGCGGTCGCAATCGATGACGACATTCGCGGGTTGCGACTGCGGGTCGACGACTTGCTCGTCGAGATCCGGCTCGCGCGCGATACGTCGGATCGAGTCGCGATCAATCGCCTGGTCGCCGATCTCAATGCCGCGTTCGCCGCGTTGAAGCTCGGGCGATCGTTCGCCATCGTCGCGCCGCGCAGGTTCGAGCTCCGAGGCGTGTTGCTGACCGATAGCGAGCTCGCGGAGCTCCTCGGCGATCCGGTCGTCGTGATCCCGTCTGCTCGCCCGTCGTGGCGTCACTAGATCATGCACCGCCGCGCTCGTGCAGCTCGATCACGTTGCGATCCGGATCGCGCACGAAGATGCCGCGTCGGCCCGGGCCGAATTGGATCGGCCCGCCGCTCAGCGGGATCCCGGCGGCGGCAAGCTCGCGCTGCGCGGCCGCGAGATCCGGGCATGCGAGCGCGATGTGCGTGATGCCAGGGTGCTTGTCCGGGCCGTCCATCAGCACGTTCGGCGCGGTCGCACTCGCTGCGTTGAGGATGAGATTGAGCTCGATGCCCGCCGGATGGTCCAAGATCGCGACCGGCTCGGGACCGATCGGCCCGGCCGTCTTGGTGAAGCCGAGCCGCTGATAGAACGCGACCGAGCGTTCCAGATCGTGAACGCGAATTCCGATGTGCTCGATGCCGGTCAGCGTGATCATCGTTGCCGAGTACAGCACGGAGATCCTCCCGGCGCGAAACGTTCACGCGCCCGAAGCTGAACCGTCACTTGCCAACGCTATTCCGGCCGCGCCATGACGACTCGACTTCCGGCTGTTGCTCTCGTCACGATCGCCGCCGCGTGTAACCCGGCGAACGATCTCACGTCGCACCACGATGCGTACACCGCCGGCGATAGCGCGGGGAGCGGCGATGGCGGCGCGATCGACGCGCTCGGCACCGGCCCATGGCTCGTCACGACGCTCGACCCCGGCGTCGTCCCATATGCAGCGACGATCAACCAGGGCACCGCGATCGGTCAGGGCTCAGGCAACGGCGCAACACCGTCGTTGCTGCTCAACGTCGCGGCCGATGCGAACAACAGCGATCGGATCATCAGCGGCGTCGATCCATTCCAAGCGATCGGCACCGTGCCCGACGCCGCGGCCGGGTTCTGCGACTACTCGGGCGCGACGCCGAAGCGGCGGTCGTATGTCACCGGATCGAAGTTCGAGACCACCGCGTCCGATCCGATGATGGCGATGGCGCCGTTCTACTTCCCACTCGTGTACGCGACGCCGAACACGCCGACCGACAACGCGTTCGGCGGCCAGCCACCACTGATCGGGCTGTTCGATTGGCGGCCGAAAGATATCGACGAGGCGCTCGTGGTCGCCGAGTCCGACGACTACGGCAAGTCTTGGTACTTCATGCAGACGCTGTTCGAGCTCGATCCGGACTACACGAACCCGATCAGCGGCGGCTACTCGGGGTCGTCGAGCGATACCGGCTGCCCCGCGACGATCGCCGACACGAACGAGAACCACACGTCGGCAAACGGATCGGTCGCCGACGACGGTTGGGGCCACGCGGCGGTGTTGCAACTGCCTGGCGCCGACAACGCCAAGACTGGTCAGTTCCTGTACATGCTCGATCGCAATCCGACCAACGTCGACGTCGCGCCGCTGTGGGTGCTGAACTTGACCGGCGCGTCGAACAAGTTCCCGATCTGGAATACGAACACGACCGGCGCCGGCGCGAACGACATCAAGTCGATCAAGACCGCGCTCGCGAACACGCCGGGCTCGGCGACGCCGATCGCGATGCAACAGACCGCCGGACTGCTACAGCCCGACGGGATCATGGCGGTGTTTCCGACGCCCGGCGCCGCAGCCGGCTCCGCAGTCACCGTGATGTACGTCCAGAAGATCCTCAGCGGCGACAACACCGGTAGCAGCGCGTTGCCGTCCGCCGAGCAATGCGCAGCGGCGCCGTTCTCCGGAAAATCGAATCACGACATCTCGAACGTTCGGCTCGCGACCACGACCGACGGCGTCCACTTCACCGATCTCGGCATCGTGCACGGCCTCAACGATCCGACGACGGTGGATTACCGGGGCACGCGATGGATCAGCCCGCGCGCGACGCTGCTCGACGTCCATGGCGACGGCAGCTTGTGGGGCATGTACTTCGCCGGCGGCAACTGCCTCGACGGCGACTCCGACGCGTTCCACTTCATCGGCTACGCGGAGTCGACCGACATGATGAACTGGACGGTCTACAACGATGTCGACCACCCGATCGCATCGATCAATACGATCACGGTCGCGAACCAAGCGGGCGGCGCGATGGTCACCGTGCCGGCGAACCCACCGGTGATTCCGACCCAACCGTGGTTCGCGCAGCGGTTGTACGCGCCGAGCGCGGTGCAGATCGATCCGACCCACCTCAGCCTCACGTTCGCCGGCTACGGTGTGCAAACGCCGGGCACCGACTTGCTCGACTATCGTCAGATCGGCAACACCGTGCTCACGGTCAGCCACGCGTTGCCGGCCGGCGTGCCGAACAACGTCAACGCGCACTGAGCGAGCCACCGCGCTCGTAGTGTCCCGAGACACTCGCCGCGGTCCCGGGACGCGGCAGCTACCGCGCAAGTCACGCCAACTCGACGCCTCGCCGCGGGCACGAGACCTGCTCGTGCGATGCGCCGATGACTTCATCGTCCAAGACGATCGGGCTCGGCATGCTGGCGCGGCCCAAAGCCCCGGAGGCCGCCGAGCCCGAACGTTCGCCTCTCGCGGAGCAGGCGCCCGAGCGGCCCGGCATGTGGAGCTGGATCGCAGACACCGCCGGCGGCGCAACCGAGCCGGCGAACAACGCCGCGCCGAAACACCGCGGCATGTACTCGTGGTTCGAGGCAGAGCGCGAGCTCGCGGCGATGTCACCGCGGTTCGGCCACTCGTTCACCGGCGTTAAGCTCCACACCGGCGAGGCCGGCGACGCGCGAGCTCGCAGTCACGGCGCGAAGGCCGTCGCCGAGGGCAAGGACATCTATCTCGCGCGCGACGTCAAAGCCGGATCGCCCGAGGGCCGGCGCATCCTCGCGCACGAGATGGCGCACGTCGTTCAGCAAACCGCGGCGCCGACGAGTGCGCGTCCGATCGCGAAGCCGAGCTCGCGGGCGTTCGAACGCGAGGCCCATCGCGTCGGCGACATCGTCGCCGCCGGAGGCTTCGCGACGCCGGTCCTGCGCACCGCCGGCGTGATAGCGCAGGGCTACGAATCGCCGGAGCACAAGGCGATGGAGGACGACGTCCACTCGGAGCTCGATCCAGTGGTCCCGACAGGCGACGCGAAGGGCCGCCCCGCCGAGGTCGGCGGGGTCACGTCGGACCAGGTCGCCGCACAGAAGTCTTACGAGGAGCGGAACGGCGTGAGCCATACCCCGGGTATGAGCGCGGTCGCTCCCGGAACCACAGCGGCAACACCTCGGCTGGCACAGATGCTCGCCGACGATCCATTTAAGGATGGCGCTCGGACAATCAATCTTTCCCTGCGCAACTTCCAGCTCCAAACCGACGCCGCCGGCCCGTTCCTCGGCATCGAGCTCGATCCAAAGACCCAGCGCCCCGTGCGTTACGACGTGCCGGTGTCGCCCGGCGACATGACGGCGCTCTCGGGCGATCTGTACGGCAGCGTCGAGAATCTGCGCAAGGCACCGGTGTCGGAGGTGCTGACCTTGCAACAGCTGCTCGGGATCCAATCCAAGATCGAGCAGCAAGTCCGCGCCTTCCAGACCGATTCATCGGAGCTCGCCGGCTTTGATCTGATGTACGAGCAGGCCACGATGTGGCGGTCGCAGCGCGTCTACGCCCCGGAATTCCTAGGCGACCTCGGTCCGGCGGGCGCGGCGACCGAAGGCGACACGAAGGACTACAAAGCTCTAGCACTCGACAACAAAGCTCACTTCGGTCAAAGCACCGCGTCGGCGAAACGATTCGAGATCGTGGTCCGCCAGGGCAAGAGAGGTGGCTCGTTGTCGGACTTGGCCAAGGGACCTCAGGGCAACGCGGCGAGCGGCAATGAGGAAGCATGGCTCGGCGGTCACGCGCGTGCGCTCCTGCTCGCGAAGGAGTCGTACGATCTTCGTCGGCGCCCGTCGCCGCCCGCGCTCACGGACAAGACTCGCATACCGGCACCCAAGACCGGCTTACTGTTCCCCGGAGAGGGCGCGCCCGAGCAGCCACACGACGAGAACGGCAACCCACTGAAGCGGAGCTCGGAGGCCATAACTGCGGACAGCAAGCTCAACGATGCGTATCTCGAGAACGCCGCCGCGAGCCACTACCTCACCGACGCGTTCGCAGCGGGACATCAGATCGAGCGCGAGGTCATCGGCAAGGTGATCGAAGACTTCGTCAGATCCCAGGGGCGCGAACAGTTTCTCGATCGCACGGTCGCCCTGCTCCAGCAGGTCGCGCTCGAAGAGGACGCACGGCCGCGGGGCAAGCTGGGCCAGTTCCAAGTCATCAGCGGCTTGTGCAAGGCAGTCGGTCGTGCCGCGATGAAGTCGAAGCTCAAGGAGAAGATCAATGACGAGACGCTACACGGGATCGGCGCGAAGGTCGTGCACGACTACTACAACCGCCACGGCATGATCGTGCGCAACAGGAAGGGCATGACGTTCGAGATCAAAGGCGACGGCCGCGGCGCTGACAACGTCGTCGCGAGGCAGATCATCGCGCTCGCCGTGCTCGAGTCGCGCAACCAGATCACCGAGATGGCGCGCAAAGGCCACACCGGCAACCCGATGGAGGTCTGGGACTACGTTCCGGATCTCGACCGCACGCAGTTCACGAACGCAAACGGCAGCAAAGTGTTGGGCATCATGTTCAACGATGCGGCGTACCTGTGGGGGCTGATCAAGGACTTCATCTCGATGGTCGAAACCGACGACAACGCGAAGACGCCCGCGGCGAACGGCTCGCGCGTGCCGGTCGACTTCGGCAGCGCGCCGTTTCGGGCCTACTTCGCAAATCGCCAGGCGGAGATTCGCAGTCTCAACGCAGGTAAACACCCACGGCCGGGCGAACCGACGACGGTCGATGGCCTGCCGGTCCGTCCGCACCGGCGTTAGGCACGACGTTCGCAATCGAGCTCCTCAGGAGGCAACGATGCGTACGAAGATCATGGCTGCGATGGTGGTGCTTGGTGGGTGCATGTCCGATCCGAGCGGCGTGGAGAACGCGCTGCCGAGCTACACGCAGTACGGCTGGGTCGGCGGCAGCGCGAACGACAACAACGAAGCCGACGCGAGCTTCTTCGCGATCGGCGCGATGCAGGTCGACGGCACGTCGGTGTCGTTCACATATGACTGGGAAAACGGCGAGATCGACGGCACGTTGTCGGGCACGCAGCTGATCGGCCGGTGGACGCAGAGCAACGGCAGCGGTCCGCAGGAGATCGACTTCGACGCCAACGGCAACTTCGTCAGCGGTTGGTGGGCCGACGACGGCGACTCGACGCACCACGCGGCGTTCCTGCTGGAGTAGCGCCGGGGGGTGTCCCGGGACGCTTAGAGTCGTCCCGGGACGTTGTGGCCGGAGCCGAAGTCGCCGAGATTAGGAGCGAACGGGTCGGCACGAGACCTGCTGAAGCAGAGGCTGGGATGAGGACTATTAGCATTGCGATTGCGGTCTTGTTCGGCGCGAGCCTTGGCGTCCACGCGCAACCTGCGCCGGCGCCAGCTCCGGTCAGTGCGGAGGACCTGTTCCGCCAGGGCAAGCAGCTGATGAAGGAAGGCCGCTACGTCGACGCGTGCGCGAAGTTCGAGGCCAGCGAACGGCTCGAGCCCAGCATCGGTGCGCAGCTCAACCTCGGCGATTGCCACGCCAAGCTCGGCCAGACCGCAACCGCCCGGCTACTGTTCCTCAAGGCGGCGGCATCCTCGCGCGCCTCGGGCGACGCCGAGCGCGAGGCCGAGGCCAACCGGCAAGCCGCGGCGCTCGAACCCTCGCTATCGTATCTGACGATCACGGCGACGCCAGAGACGCGGGCGCTGGCTGGGCTCGTGGTCAACCTCGACGGTGGCATGCTTCCCCTAACCGCGATCGACGTGCCGGTGCCGGTCGATCCGGGCGAGCACACGGTGTCGGCCGCTGCGACGAAGTACACGCCGTGGCAAGGCAAGATCGTGATCGCCGCCGGTCAGCGCTCGATCGGCGTCGCGATTCCGCGGCTCGTCGCGATTGCCGCCCCGCGGCCGATGAATCCGGGAGAGGCCGAGCTGGTCGCGCAAGCGATCGCGGCCCATCAAGCGGACGTCGCGCAGTACGGAGGTGGGCCAGTCGTCGCGCCCGCGCCTGCCGTCGCACCCGCGCCGACCATCGCAACGGCTCCCGTCGCACCGGCTCCCGTCGCACCGGCTCCCGTCGCACCGGCTCCAGCCGCGAACGCTCCGACCGTCGCAACGACTCCGGTCGCAACGGGTCCGACCAACGCAGCGGCTCCCACCGTCGTCGCAACCGCTCCAGACGCTGCAGCTGCGCCCGACGTCACCGCCACTCCAACCGCTCCCGCCGCTCCCGAGGTCCTCGATCCGAACTGGAGCTCCGAGATCGGCAACCGCCCGCTGATCACCCCGAAGGGCAAGATCGAGATCCACAACGGGCTGCCGATCTTCGCGCAACCGACCTACGACGCCACGACCGGGGCGCGAAACGGGACGTTCACGAACGAAGCGATCGGCGTCGGCGCGACCTTCGGCGTCATCGACCGGCTCGAGATCGGCGCCGACGCGATGCAGGTGCTCGGCACCACCACGAACGCTATCGACGGCACGAGCCAACCTCGCCCGAGCGCCTTTTCGGTTAGCGCCGCCTACTCCGTGCTGCGGGGAGGTCCGATCGATCTCGTCGTCGATGCGGACTTCGCGTTCATCACGACCGGGGCGGAGATGCCGGGTGCGCGCAGCGTCAACTCGATCATGGGGCTCGGCGTCGGCCTCCGCTACCGGATCAACAACATGTTCTCGCTGTTCACCGGTCGCAACGGCGCGCCGACGATGCCGTTGCCGGTCGACTTCTTCAACGACTACCAAGCGAGCATCGGACTCGATGTCGGCCAGCCGATCACGATCCACGTCCCGGTTGGCTTCGCGGTCCAGGCGACCCCGAACATCTATGCGTCGGTAGCGCTAACGCTCGCGGGGTTCCGGGTGAACGACCCGACCTCGGCGGGTTTCATCGGCGTCGATGCGTACCCGGTCTCGGTCGGTGCGTACTATTCGACGCGCGCATTCGATGTAGGGTTCCAGTTCATGGACGACCTCATGCACGCGGGCGACACGTACGCCGCCTCGCTCGCGTTCCGCTACTACGTCCACTGAAATCAATCGTGCAGACCGGAATCCTCATCGGCGGCTACCAGCTGATTCGCAAGATCGGCGAAGGCGGGATGGGCGAGGTGTGGCTCGCGTCGCATGTCGCGCTCGGCCGGCACGCCGCGATCAAGGTGCTACACGCCGACTTCTCGCATCGCAAAGAAGTGGTCGCGCGGTTCTTCAACGAGGCGCGCGCCGCGACCGCGATCGCCGACCCCGGCATCATCCAAGTGTTCGACTTCGGTCATCACACCGACGGCAGCGCCTACATCGTGATGTAGCTGCTCGAAGGTGAACCGCTCGATCAGCGCCTCGCCCGCGTCGGACTGCTCGCGGTTCCGGACGCGC
>CAZDGY010000040.1:0-16014 GCA_964504685.1 uncultured Kofleriaceae bacterium
ACATGCCTTGTAGCCCCCCATCCAAGCCGTTGATCTCAATGGATAATTCGCCCGTTTCGAGCTGCGGCCAACGGCTAGATTCTGACCGCCAACCCTCGTACGCTGTCCGCTGCGCAGATGCTCGAACGAGTCGGTAACTGTCGAATACTCGAGGAGGTTGCCTCCGGCGGCATGGCGGTCGTGTACCGCGCCGTCCAGGATCCGCTCGGCCGCACCGTCGCGATCAAAGCGCTGAAAACCAGCGCAGCTGCTGAGGAAAATGTGGTCACGCGCTTCGAGCGCGAAGCCAAGAGCCTCGCGAACCTCCAGCACGAGAACATCATCCACGTTTACGACTTCCATCAGGAACGCGGGGCGATGTTCATCGTGATGGAGTACGTCGAGGGGATCGACCTCTACGACCTGCTCGAGAAGTGCGGGCGACTGCCCTACGACGTCGCGGCGATCATCGCGATGCAGGTCGCTCGCGCGCTCGACTACGTGCACTACCGCGGCATCGTGCATCGCGACATCAAGCCCGCAAACATCATGATCGCGCGCACCGGCGGCGTGAAGGTGATGGACTTCGGCATCGCGCGCGACACGAGCTTCGGCGATCTCACCGAGGCCGGCACTGGTATCGGCACGCCCGCATACATGTCTCCCGAACAGGTGCTCGGCGACAAGCTCGACGCGCGGAGTGACATCTTCTCGCTCGGCGTCGTGCTGTATCAGATGCTGACTGGCAAGAAGCCATTCGTCGAGGACGAGAAGCACTCGGCGATGCACAAGATCCGGCTCGAGAAGCACATGAGTGCGCGCCGGATCAACGCCGAGATTCCGCGCGAGCTCGATCGCATCATCGATCGCTGCCTCGAGAAACAGCCTCGGGATCGTTGGCGATCAGCGCAGCACATGGTGATGGCGCTCGAGCGCTTCCTTGGTCGCCACGTCGAGATGAACCATCACGCGCGCATCGTGCTGTTCCAAAAAGCACAAGGCGTGATCACCGAGCTCGAAGCCGAGGAGTACTTGAATCCTGCGGCGCTCGGCGCGGGCGGGGGTGCGTTGCAGCAGCCCAATCTGCAGGCGCGCAACGTCGTGCGAGCCGGCATCGTCGCGCATGTCGTCGCGCTCGGCGTGCTGCTGTTGTTCCTCGGCCTCATCCACGTCGCGCCGCTATCGGCGACGCCGCATTCGGTCGCGCTCGGCAGCGGCAAACAGCAGGGCAAGGGCTACCTCAAGCTCGACGCGACGCCGTGGGCGAAGGTGTCGATCGACGGCAAGCTCGTCGGCATGACCCCGCTCGGCAAGCCGATCGAGATCGGCGAAGGGCCGCACGTGATTCGCTTCGAGCACGATTGGTACGCGCCGATCGAGCACACGGTCGACGTTCCGACGACGGGCGCCGACGCTCCCATGGCGGTCACGGTCGATTTCGAAAAGCAAGGCACGCTGAAATCGGGCAAGACGAAACCCGCGGCGAGCGACGCGCCATGATCCGCGGCGCGGTTATCGCGATCGTCGCTGTCGCTGTCGCTGTCGCCCGACCGGGGTACGCGCAACCGGCGAGTGAGGCGATCAACCATCGCGTCCGGCAAGGCGACACGCTCGAGCTGCTCGCGGCCGAATACTACGGCGATCGGAACGATGCGGTGTTCATCGTCACCGACAACAAGCTCGCCAAGCCGTTCAAGATCTATCCGGGCGAGCGCGTCCGTATTCCGGCGACCCACGTGATCGTGACCGAAGCGAACGATTCGTTCGACACGCTCGCGGGGACCTACCTCGGCGATGCGCGGCGCGGCAGCTTCCTCGCCGACTTCAACGGCTTGTCGTGGGACGACAACGACATCATCGCCGGCGGCACCGAGCTCGAGATTCCATTCCACGTCACCCACACCACGACCGCGCCGGAGTCACTCGCGGCGATCTCGACGACGTTCTTCGGCGACGCGAAGCAAGCCGACATGCTGCGCGCCTACAACTTCCTCGACAAGACCGAGCTCGACAAAGGCGAGTCGATCATCGTGCCGGCGTTGCGCGTACACATCCGCGCCGCACGGCTGCCGCCGATCGATGGTGAAGCGAAAGCGCGCCGCGAACGCCAGCGCACTGCGGCCACTGCGGCGACTCGCGCGTTGCCCAAGGCACGCACCGCGTGGTTGCGCGGCGACTTTGCAGCCGTCCGCGCGACGCTGTCAGCGATCGAGCCCGATCTCGAATACCTCGACGTGCCGACCGCGGTCGAAGTCGGCCTGCTCGCGGCACGCGCCGATCTCGCGTTCGACGACTCCGAACACGCGGTCGCACTGCTCAAGCGAGTCTACGAGCGGCGCCGCCACCTGACGTTGTCGTCGTACCGCGAATCGCCGAAGGTCATTGCCGCATGGAAACAGGTCGGCGGCCAGGTCGAGTGAACCGAGGACTCATACTCGCCCTCGCTGCGTGCGGTGGCTCGACACCGGCGACCAATCCGAGCGCTCGCACGGTCGCCGCCGCGATCGACGCGCCGCCGCGGGAGCCCAATCACTGCGCGACGCTCGATACGCCTGCGCTCGCGACTGAAACGCTGACGACTGGCACCCAGCACTGGCAGATCGCCGAGCACTCGCTAACCCGGGAAGGCTCCGCCGAGCGCGTCGTGATCGGCGCCATCGCAGATGCCGGCGATGCAGCTCCCCCGACGCTCGCCGCGCTCGGTCGACTGCGCGCGAAGCTCGACGCCGCTGCGCCCGATGTCGTCGTCGTGCTCGGTGGCATGGGCGCGACCCAGGCCGAGCTCGAAGCGACGCTCGGGACGATCGGCGACCGCGCGACCTGGCCGGTCGTGGCACTGCCAGGCGATCTCGAGTCCGTGCCTGCGCTCACCGCGGCGATCGCGGCGTTGCGCGGCCGAGGCGATCCCGTGATCGATGGCCGGCTCGCGCGCTGGATCGAGGTCGGCGGCGTGACGATCGCGACGATTCCGGGCGTCGCGGCGGTCTCGCGGCTGCGCGCCGGACCCGATGGCTGCATTTACCGGCCGGAAGACGTCGCGCACGTGCTCGGCGAGCTAGCGAATCGGCCAGGGCTTCGCATCGCCGCATCGGCCGAGGCGCCGCGGAACGGTGAATCCGGTGAGCTCGCGCTCGGGGGCAGCGAAACGATTGATGTTGCGTTGCACGGTCCGACATCCCCCTCGCCTACTGCGGCGAAATCTGGCGGCCGTGATGGCGCGCGAGTCGCGCTCACCCCCGGGACAAGCGATGCCGTCCCCAGGTTGCCGGTGCCGCAGGTGCCGAGCGCGGGTTTCGTCACCGTCCGCGGCGGGGCCTGGAGCTGGACGCCGCTGCGCGACGCGAAGTAAAGGGCTAAGCTCGCCATGCGTGTCGTCGACGCCGGCGCAAAAATTCGTATGCCCGCGCTGCCGGACCTCGTACGACGAGGCCGGGCGGTTCTGCCGGGAGTGCGGCGCCGATATGACGCGCGCGAGCCCCCTCGACGAAGCCGAGCGCAAGGTCGAGCCGAATCCACCGAGTGAAGCAGATGCGGATGCCCGCGCGCCGATCGATCGCCGGCTGTCCGACTCGAACCAGGCGTGGCTCGGCAAGATCGTCGATGGGCGCTACCGCGTGCTCGAGGTCGTCGGCCGCGGCGGGATGGGCGTGGTCTATCGCGTCGAGCATCTCCGGATGGGCAAGGTCGCCGCGATGAAGGTGTTGCATCGCGATCTCGTCGGCGATGCCGAGGTCGTGCAGCGGTTCGAGCGCGAGGCCGCCGCGATCTCGAAGCTGCACCATCCGCATACCGTGCAGGTGTTCGACTTCGGTACCGCGGGCGCCGCGCTGTATCTGATCATGGAGTATGTGCGCGGGCTCGATCTCGCACACGTGATCAGCCGCGACGGACCGATGCCGTGGGCGCGCGCGGCGCCGTTGTTCGTCCAGATCTGCGGTGCGCTGCAAGAGGCGCACGAGCTCGGCATCGTCCATCGCGACCTCAAGCCGGAGAACGTGTTGATCACGCGGACGAGCAGCGGCCGCGATTACGCGAAGGTGCTCGACTTCGGACTCGCGAAGCTCGACCAGCGGCAAGTGCCATCGACCGAAACCGACAAGCAACAGATCGTCGGTACGCCGTACTTCATGTCGCCCGAACAGATCCGCGGCGACGACGTCGACCTGCGCACCGACATCTACTCGCTCGGCGCGCTGATGTTCGAAGTGCTGACCGGCGAGCATCTGTTCGCAGGCACGACCACGGTCGGCGTGTTGACGAAGCACCTCACCGCCGCGCCCGATGCGCCGTCCGCTCGCGCTCCGAACCGCGACATCGATCCGCGCGTCGACGCGATCTGCAAGAAGGCGCTCGCGAAGGATCCGAGTGAACGCTGGCGCACCGCGGCCGAGCTTGGCGAGGCGATCGAAGAAGCCTACGCGGACACCGTCGAGGCGACCGGCCCAGTCGCGCGCTCGTCGCGGCGGCTGTTGCGTCCGGCGATCTCCGTCCCCGAGGAACCGACCGATCGCAGCGACCATCGCCTGCGTCGCGCCGACATCGATGCGTTCGAACGCGGGTTGAAGCGCCAGAAGGTCGTGGTCATGCTCGGCGCCGCGCTCGTCGTACTCGGCGCGGCGGGAGCGGTTGTCTGGTACCTGCAGCGCGTGCCGCCACCGCTCCGCGAGGAGCGCGAGCCAAACGACGACGTGGCGTCGGCGAACGAAGTCGCGACCGGTGTGCCGATCACCGGCTATCTCGGCAAGCGCCACTCGCTGACCGACGGCGATCGCGACACGTTCATCGTGCCGTGGCCGACGAGCAGCCGGCACATCGTCAGCGTTTCGGTCACCGGCGTTCCGAACATCGATCTATCGCTGACCGCGTCGGACGTCGACGGTCACAACGTCACCGGCAACGAGACCGCGGTCGGCGGCGGCGAAGCGATCCATCGCCGCGGGATCGACGGCGCGCTCGTCATCACCGTCGCCGAGGTGCTCGCCGCCGATCAGAAGCCGATCGAGAACGTCAGCGATCCGTACACGCTGACGATCACCGAGGAGGATCCCGATGCCGGCGAGGTCGAGCCGAACGGCACCGAGGCCAACGCGACGCCGCTATCCGCGAACCATTTGCTCCGCGGCTACCTCGATACCCGCGACGATGTCGACCTGCTGAAGTGGACCGGCAGCGACGGCCATTTCGCGATCGTCATCCGCGCCGATGGGCTGCCGCTCGAATGGCGCACCTCCGACGGCAAGCTCCGCACGCCAGGCGCCGCCGAGGTCGACCTGCATCACGGCGAGATCATCCGGCTCGATCGCACCGACCGCGCGGGTACCGGCCCACTCGCGGGGCGAGATGTCTCGTGGTCGGTTTCGGTCTCACCAAAGTAACAACTGCGTTACGCTCCCGCTGTGAGGTCGTCACAGCTCGGGATCGTCGTCGCGTTGGGGCTCGTCGCGTGCGGCGACAACAGCGCGCCTCCGCCGGCGACTTGCGATAACCCGCCTGGACCGTTCGCGGCCGGCGATCTCGATGGCCATCCCGATCCGCTGCACGCGAGCTCGACCGAAGCGCGCGCCGGTCGGATCCATAGTGCAGATCTCCCGGTCGTGCCGTCGGGCCTCATCACGTGGGCCGATGGCGACTTCGTGCTCGCGAACGATCGCGTCGCGCTCGTGATCGAGGATGTCGGCGACAGCGACCTCTACGATCCGTGGGGCGGTCGCCCGGTCGGCATGGCGCTGGTCTCGGGTGGCGAGCTGATCCAACCCGCAAACTTCGGCGAGTTCTTCCTGCTCACTGGGCGCTCGACGGTCGTGACCGACAGCGTATCGGTGATCGCCGACGGCTCCGATGGTGGGCCGGCGATCATTCGCGCGCGCGGCAAGCTGCACCCGGTGCCGTTCTTCGATTCGATCGTATCGCCGCTGTACAGCGAGGCGTGGACCGACTTCGATGCCGCGATCGACTACGAGCTCGATCCCGGCGCCGAGTCGGTGTCGATCACGATGCACTACGGATCACCGCGCAGCGAGCCGAAGGACACGCCATCGACGATGCACGCGCTGATGTACACCCAGCGCATGCCGGCGTTTCAACCGGCGTTCGGGTTCGACACGCAGATCTCGAACGCGTCGTACATCGGGCAAGTCGACGACCTCGCGACGAGCTGGGCGTACATCCCCGCTGAGGGCCCGATGACGAGCTCGATCGCGGTGTCGGGCTTTCTCGGCGCGTTCACGCCCGGCTTTACGATGGCGGCGTGCGGCACGACCGATCGCCTGCACGCGACGCTCGTGATCGGCGGGCCCGGGCTCGACGGCCTGACCCAAGCGGTCGCGCGCGTCAACGGCGAGACCGAGCGCGCGATCACCGGCACGGTGACGCGAGCCGGCGTAGCGGCGGATGGCGTGCGCGTTCACGCGGTCGACGTAGCGAGCGGCGCGTACCTGACGCGTGCCTTCACCGATGCGAACGGCGCGTTCACGTTGCACGTCCCGGCCGATGCCGACGTGCGCATCGACGCTTATCGCCGCGGCGATGTCGTCGAATCGGCGAGTGTCGGCGCGGGCTCGACCGCCGCGATCGATCTGCCCGCGACCGGGACGATCCATGTCATCGCGACCGAAGCGGGTCAGCCGGTGCCGGTGCGGGTACAAGTGCTGCCGGCCGACGGCCAAGCGATCCCGAGCGTCCCCGCAGGCTATGGCGAGCCGCAGATCACCGACGGGCGGTTGCACGTCGCGTATCCGACGAACGGCGAGGTCGTGCTGCCAGCGCCGCCCGGTAACTGGCAGGTCGTCGTGTCGCGCGGCTACGAGTACGAGCTCGTCACTCAGACGGTCAACGTCACCGCCGGCGCGACGGTCGAGGTCGACGCCGCGCTCGATCGCGTCGTCGATACGACGAACGTGCAATGCGGTGACTTCCATGTCCACACCTGGCGCTCGAACGATTCCGGAGACGACGCGATCGATAAGGTCGCGCAAGCGGTCGCCGATGGCGTCGAGCTTCCCTTGCGCAGCGATCACGAATGGGTCGGCGACTTCTCCGCGGAGATCACGCAGCTCGGCGTCGGTGCGTGGGCTGCGGTCGTCGGCTCGATCGAGCTGACGTCGTTCGAGGTCTGGGGCCACATGGGCGTGTTCCCGCTCGTACCCGATCCTTCGCGGGTCAACGCCGGCGCGCCGAAGTGGCAGACTTTCCCGACCGCGGCGACGCCGAACGCGAGCTTCGACACGCTGACGCCGACCCAAGTGTTCGACCAAGTGCGCGCGCGGCCCGAGTCGCCGATCGTCATCATCAATCATCCGCGCGGCGATCGTTACGACTACTTCAACTACGTCGGCTTCGATCGCGCGACCGGCATCGCGAGCACGGCGAGCGCATGGGACACGAAGTTCACCCTGCTCGAGGTGTTCAACAACTCGAGCTGGACCGACAACCGCCAAGGCACGGTCGCCGATTGGCTCGCGCTGCTCCACGCTGGCCGGCAAGTGTTCGCGGTCGGCTCGTCGGACTCGCACGTCAAGTCGCAGAACCCGGTCGGCTACCCGCGGACGTGCGTCACGCTCGGCACCGACGACCCGCGGGCGGTGACGCCGAACGGCCTGCGCGACGCACTCGCCGCCGGTCATGCGACGGTGTTCGGCGGTATCTACGTCACCGCCGCGCTCGGTCCGAGCGGGCCCGGCGACACGAGCTCGGGTGCAGGCACCCAGCAGATGGTCGACGTGACGGTCCAGGCGGCGAGCTGGGTCGATGTCACGACCCTCGAGGTCGTCGTCGATGGCGCGACGGTCGATACCATTCCGATCATGCCGAGCGACGCCGACGTCAGCAATCCGGTTATTCGCTGGCACGGTCAGGTCCCGGTCCAGGTCCAGGCGACCGGCGGCTTCGTCGTGATCGCCGCCTACGGCGCCAAAGCGCTCGATCCAGTGCACCCGGGCAAACTGCCGTTCGGTGTCACGAATCCGATCTTCGTGACGCCCTAGATCTTGGCCGACGGCTTGTCGACTACCGGCGCTGCTGGCCACAGGCCGCGCGGCGCTGCGAAATCGACGAGTTGCAGCTGCAGTTGCTTCGCTTCGTCGCGCGGTTCGCGCACGGCTCCGGCGAGTTGCTTCGCCCTGTGCTCGGCGCTGCCGCCAGTTGTCTCGACGATGACCGCGACATCGCCGCGGATCACCGTCTCGTTCCACGTCTGAGGGGCGAGCTGTTTCGCGGGAATCGCTTCGGCAACCGCGCGCGACACCACACGCATCTCCGCCGCGCCATCCGACCAGCCGATCAGGATCGTGCCGGCAGATGCGAACGCGTTCGCCCTCGGCGGCAGATCGATCGCGAGCCGGCTGCGCGCGAACAGACCGACGTCTCCGACGACCGCGGCGACGCGAGGATCATCGCCGACCACGAGCCCGCTCACGTGAGCGCGATACTCGCGTTCGCGCCGCTCGCCACCAGCCGGGAAGTGTTCGGCAAATGCATCGACGCGCGCGAGCCGTTCGGCCCACTGCGGATGGTTGTCGTCGGGATCATCGACTGAAGTCACCGGATCTCCCGCTGCGACCGCTCGCAACATCGTGTCGACCGCGCGCGGATCGTATCCGGCACGGGCCGCGAGCAGCACCGCGAGATCGTCGGCCTGGATCTCGTCGTCGCGCGCCGATCGCGAGTCGACCGCTTGCTCTTCGCGGCTGCGCTCGACGTGGCGAAGGACCTCGAACAGCGTCTCGCGCATGTGACCGGCGAGCTCGTGCCCGATCTCGTGACCGAGCAAGCCCGCGAGCTCGGCTTCGTCGCGCAAACGAGCGAGCGCGCCCCGCGCGACGTAGATCGTCCCACCGAGGTTCGCGTAGGCCTCCGGATCGGGATCGTCGATCACGCGAAACGTCAGCGCGATCGGCTTGCCGCTCGCAGCGACGAGGCGCTGGCCGACCGATGCGACGTACGCGGTGAGTGCCGGATCGTCATACGTGCGAAACGACGAAGCCATCAGCAGGCGATCCATCGCCCAGCCCATGCAGCGCTCGAATTCGGCGTCGGTCGACGACAGCGCGTCGGTGCGCTGACATCGCGCCGGCATCGGATCGCCGAGCACGATCACCGGCGGTGCGTGCCGCGGCGCCGCACCACAAGCGCTCAGCGCGACGACAGCAGCGGCAACGCGTGCAGCGCGTCCCACGGCGACTCCCATTCGACGGAGAATTCGATCGACACGGTGGCTTGCTCGAAGTCGAGCGCGATGTTCGTCTCGACGTGGGCGCCGGTCAGCGCGGCGAGCCGAATCCGTTCCGCGACCATCTGCTTGCGCGAGAACCACTCGCCCGTCGCCAATCGCAGGGGCACTCGCAGCGGACCGAACGCGCTCGCTAGCGTCAGCGCGCCGAGCTTGAACCGCTTGCCTTCGTGCACCGGGACCTCGACCTCCAGCGCATCGCCGACGCGACGGACGCGAGACGGATCGACGCGAATCGCCGGGTAGCCGTGGTCCAAGTAGACGTCTTGGATCGCGGGCAGCGACGCGTCGAGCCGGTCAGCGTCGTAGGGCCCGCCGATCGAGTCGACGCCATCTTTGCTCGCGATCGCCGCGATCAGCTCGCGCTCGTCGACGCCGGTCCGGCCGGGAAACCGGAAGGCGCGGATCACGACGCGCGGACCGACCGCCGCAGCGACACACACGTCGATCGAGCCGCGACCGTCGATCGAACCGCGCAGCGGCCGGTCGCGCACGACCACCCGCGCATCGCTATAGCCGTCGCGGACGAACGCGCGCTGCACCGCCATCGCCATGCGCGAGAACCGCGCGGGCTCGAATGGGGTTCCCGCGAGCCAGCTCATCCGGCGCAACGCGAGCGCCGACCGCGCCGGACCGGCGAGCGTGACGCTGCCGACCAGCGGTTCATGCGCGATCGCGAACCCGACGTCGGTCGCACCCGCTTTCCCGATCGCCTGGGCTGCCAACTCTTGCCACTGCGGCGCCACGCAGGCGTTTTCGATCGTCGCGGGCCCGTGAGCGCATCCAAGCACCCCTGCGATCGCGATCGAGACCCAGCGCACCGCGATCGCGGAATGCACATCGCATGCCTCGCGCGAGGCGGTTAACTCCGCGGCGTCGTGCGATGCGACTGTTGCTGCATCAACACGGTGCGCCTACAGCTCACGCTTTGGTCAGCAAGACGACGCGCCGGTCGTACGACTGCAGCTTCGTCAACGCCTCGCGGAACGGGGCGTACTTGTCGACCGCGAGCTCGAGCTTGTCGAGCACGACCTGATCGTGACAGGTCACGGTCTGACCATTGACCTCGCAGGTCGACGAGTAGGTGATCCCATCGGCCGAGCCTTCGAGCTTCGGCGGCACGTACGCGATCTTCCAACCGGCGGGCACCGACAGCGTCATGTCGCCCTTCTCGGTGCGCGGCGTGCCGATCCACAGCGGATACTTGCGCGTATTGAGCCCGGCCGACGGCAGCTCCTCGGCAACCCCGAGCGTCACCGGCGGGAGCTCGACCACGCGGAAGTTCGCCTGCATCGCCGAGTAGCCCGGCACCGACACGTGTTGTGCGAGCTGGATCGGCCCGGTCACCGACATCGTGTCGCCGACCTGATGCCCCTTGTCGACGGCGCTCGGGGAGAGGTGCCCGGCCGACTGCTGGAAGAACTGATCGAGTGGCTCGCCCTTGAGCGCGCGGAACTCGCCACTTGCGCGGTCGGCGTACCAGCCCGAGAGCTCGTAGTTGTACTTGGCATCGAGGTCGCCGTTCGCGCTCAAAGCGAACGCCGCGGTGACGTGCGAGATCGATGACGACGGATCGAGCGCTGGACGCTGGCCGAGCTCGGAGCCACCCTTTTCGATCGGCAACACGAGGTTGTCTTGGCCGGCGAACGCGAGGCCGAACTGGCCGTCCGCGTCATCGGGATCGACCCATTGATCTTTACCGTCGACGTTGAGCGTCGCGATCATGCGATCGAATTGCGCTGCGGTCGGCACCGAGTCGATCACTTGAACTTTGCCGGTGCGCACGAGCACCGGCTTGCCGTGCAGGCCTTCGGCCGCCGCGAGGGCGAGCAGCAAGCAGACCTTGTCGCGCGCGTCGGCGTAGCGATTCGCGAGCACGACGTCGGGCGCGTGCGGCTCGTAGCCGGCCCAACCGAGCGGTAGGTCGACCGAGCGGATGTCGTGCGCGACGAACTTGAACAGTGCCTGCGCCTTGTCGCTATCGGTCTTCGCTCCGGCGACAAGCTGATCGGCTTGCGCTTTCACGCTCGCGGGAATCGCGGCCGGCACCGCGACCTCGAGGAAGCGGCCCGCGATCGGCTCCAGCACCTTCGCCCAGCTCGGCGCGAAGCTGTAGACGAGACGAGGCAGCACCGCCTCTTGGACGAGCGAGCCGGTCTCGGGATGGCGATCCGGCTCCTTGTCGATCTCGAACGTCCAGGTGTGATTGCCACCGGCCGCCTGCGACTCGACCGGCTTGACGTCGTCGCCGATGACCGAGAACTTCGGGGTCATCCCGGCGGGCGCGGTGATCGTGACGATCCGCTTGTCCGACGGATCCCACTGCGCGAGTAGCTCCTCGCCGCCCAACGCCGAGTCCGGGCTCGGCTTCGTCGTGCGGGTGTACTCGAGCTCGACGACCGAGCCCTTGTCGACAGCAGGGAACGACACGACGCGCTCGCGGACGTCGGAGTACATCGTCGCGTCGGCGAGCCGCGGCGGCACGATGTCGCCGATCTCTTCGGGAGCCGCGACGTGCGCCTGACCATCGGCGTTGACCGTGCGCGCGGTGTCGATCGTGAGCGTCTGACGCTTCGTATCGAACGGCACGTGGACGTCGGCGAACTTCTCTTTGCCGCGTTGCGCGTCGAGTAGCTTGACGATCGATTTGTGGTGATGGGTCACGGTGCCGTCGGCGGCGAGCGTGATGTCATCGCGATCGAGGCCGAGCACCGCGTCGGCCTGCGGGAATGCGGCGAGATCTGCGCGTTTCGCGAGCTCGACCATCTGCGCGAGGTCATCGCCCTTGGCGGCGGGCGCGTCGGTCTTCGCGACGGGCGCCGATTCTTTGACGGCCGCCGCTGGCTTGCCCGACTTCGCATCGTCGGCTTTCGACTTGCACGCCGACGTTGTGGCGAGCGCAGCGATGAGGATCGTGGTGAACCGCTTCATTAGTTAACTCCCGACAAGATGACCGGCTGACGCGCGATCTGAGACAGCGACGCGAGCGCCGTGCGCACGTTCTTGTACTCGTCCGGATCGACGAACCGGCTCTTGAGCTGGAACGTGCGGTGACACGCGATCGTCGTCGGGTCTTGCTGGGTACACGATGCGGCGAGCGTCGTGACCTTCGTCGCGGACTTCGCGTCGTTCGGCAGCGCAACGACCTTGGTGGACGGCGGCAGCTTCACGATCTCGTCCTCGTCGTATTGGAACGTCAGGTGCGAATCGAGCGTGTACTTGCGCGACTGCAACCCGAGCATCTGCGGCGCCATGTTCTCGACC
This sequence comes from uncultured Kofleriaceae bacterium, assembly GCA_964504685.1. Taxonomy (GTDB): domain Bacteria; phylum Myxococcota_A; class Polyangia; order Haliangiales; family Haliangiaceae; genus JABFXX01. The sequence goes on from CAZDGY010000040.1 coordinate 12,470, forward strand.
AGACCGAGCGCGCCGGACGTCACGACCGTGCGGAGCAGCCGGTAGTCGCCGGTCTTCGTCGCCGCGTTCGGCATCTTGATCTCGAACGAGATCTCCATCGGGCTCCACAGCGCGATCGCGCTCGAGATGCTGTACGAGACTAGCTGCGAGCCCGGCAGCGTGTTGCGCAGCAGCTCCTCGACCGCTTCCTTCTGCTGGTCTTCGCTCGCCATCGCCGCGACCGAGCGGATGATCAGATCGAACATGCCCTTGGTCTGCAGCGTGATCTTCGAGGTCATCGTGCCGTCATCGGCGATCACCGTCGTCGCGGTCGCGTGGCCGAGGTTCGCCGACGGATCGACCGCCGGAATCTGCGTGAGCGGCTCGCCTTTCGTGGTCGACACCAACGTGTCTTGCTGCGCCTCGTAGCCGGGGATCAGCGAGTTGTTGTTCTTCGCAGTCGGATCGAGGTAGTTCCAGCCGCCGCCCTTCTTCGGCATCGCGACGATCGCGTGGTTGAAGCCGTCGTACGCGATCTTCGGCAGCACCGGGTCGCCGACGTTCGTCAGCACCGGGTAAGCCTCGAGTCCGTCGGCGCGCAGCATCGTCGTCAAGAGGATCGAGACATCGCGGCACACGCCCCAGCGCGACGCATAGGTATCGGCCGCCTTGCGCGGCGTGTAGCCGGTGCGCGGGCCGACGCCGAGGCCGCGATAGCGAATGTCCTGCGCGACGAAGTCGTACAGCGCCTTGATCTTGTCGTCGTCGGTCTTCGCGTTCTTCGTGAGCTCTTTGACCTTGGCCTTGAGCTCGTCGGTCGCGACCATCTGCTTCTCGGTGAGATCAGCCCACCACTTCGAGAAGTGCTGCCAGCTCGGGTCGGTCGTGACGACGAGCATCGGGAGCTCGACGCTCGCGTCCATCGCCATCTCCGGCACGAGCTGGGGTGCGTTCGCGACCGACCACGTGTAGTGGATGCGATCGCCGACCGTCTTCTTCGACGACGTGATCTTGCCGGCGCGATCACCGTGGTAGACCTCGGCGGTCAACGGCAACGACGCAGGGCCGTCGACGTTGTAGCTCGCTTCGAGCATCGGCTCGGTCGACTGGAAGCCGAACGTGTCGTTCCAGTAGTTGTCGCGAGTCGGCAGCGAGCGGGTGAGCCGATACGTGTAATCGATCGCATCGCCGACCGCGATGCCGTGGAACGTCACCTTTGCGGCTCGACCTTCGGGGTCGTAGATGTTCGCGTCGCCGCTTTGCTCGACGTCTTGGATGTCCTTCTTGTCGACCGGGATGATCGTGCCGTCTTTCTTGACGACCTGAGCCGACAGGACCTCCATCTTCTCGGCGTCCTTCGCGTACTGATACGTCGTGGACGCGATCTCTTCCTTGCCGGCGTTGGTCAACGCCATCCGCGCGACATGAATCGTCACCGCGTACTTTCCGTCCGCCTGAAACACCGCGTTCTGATCGCTCAAGATCGTCAGCGAGTTCGCACTCGGATAGTCGGCGGCCTTCACCTTCTTAACCGCGTCGGTGACAGCCGGTGATACGTCGGCGAAAGCGGGTGCGGCGATGGCGAGCGAAACGACAATCGTGGACAGGCGACGCATCGGTCCTCCTAGGTGCACCAGAGGTAAGCACCGGCTTGGACTCTGGTCCACCTACTACCGTTGGCAACGTGCGAGATGTTTCTTCTCATGCGACCGACGACGATGTCGCCCGAGTCGCGGGGCTGTCGCGGGACGTCGCAGCCCTTGCCGCCGCCATGGCACGGGCGTATGACTCGTCCCACAATGATCAAGCGCCCGAAGATCGCAATCATCGGTGCCGGCGGCAACGTCGGCGCAGCCGTCGCACAATGGGCCGCGCAAAAAGAGCTCGGCGACCTCGTGCTCATCGACCTCAAGGCGGGGCCGGCCGAGGGTCGCGCACTCGATTTGACGCAGTGCAGCCCGTGGGAAGGGTTCAACAACACCAGCTTCATCGCGACCGACAAGTCCGAAGCGATGGCGGGCGCCGACATCGTCGTGATGACCGCTGGCGTGCCACGCAAACCCGGCCAGTCGCGCGAAGAGCTGATCAACATCAACGCCGGCATCGTCAAGGGCATCTGCGGGGACGTGAAGAAGCACGCGCCCGACGCGGTGTTGATCGTCGTCTCGAACCCGCTCGATGCGATGGTGTTCGTCGCGAAGCAGGTCACCGGCTTTCCGCGCGAGCGCGTTATCGGCTCGGCCGGCGTGCTCGACAGCGCGCGGTTCCGCACGTACCTCGCGCTCGCCGCCGGCGTCAGCGTCGAAGACGTTCAAGGCATCGTGCTCGGCGCGCACACCGACAAAGACATGGTCCCGATCACGTCGACCGCGATGATCGGCAACGTGCCGGTGTCGAAGTTCCTGTCGGCCGAGAAGCTGACCGAGGTCGTCGAGAACACGAAGAAGGGTGGCGCGACGCTGACCGGCCTCATCGGCACGTCGGCGTGGCTCGCCCCGGGCGCCGGCACCTGCTTGATGGTCGAGTCGATCGTCAAGAACCAGGGCCGCGTGCTGCCGTGCTCGATCGAGCTCAACGGCGAATTCGGGGTCAAGGGTGCGTTCCTCGGCGTTCCGGTCAAGCTGTCGGCGAAGGGCGCCGAGAAGGTCTACGAGTTCGAGCTGTCGGCCGCCGAGAAAGAGGCGTTCGGCAAAGCGCTCGCTGCGAACACCGAGCTGATGAACATCGCGCGCGGATTCCTCGGCTGAGCTCGCCGGTCTATCGCGCACCGCATGCCGAGCTTGCTCGGCACAACGTCGCTGCAGTCGCGATCGCGGCGGCACCAGGCGTGATCGCGATCGTCGCTGCGGCGCTGGCGATGCGCCACGAGGCGGCCGCCGGGTCGTGGGTGCAGTACTTCGGCGTGTTCGTGTGTGCGTCGTGGCTCGCGGCGCCGATGATCTGGTCGACGAATAGCTTCGCGCGCGTCGTCCGCGGAGAGCTGATGGTCGATCGCAACGGCATCGCGATCGGCGGCGAGCTCGTCGTGCGCCGCGAAGACATCGCCGCGGCGGTGCGAACCCAGCGCGGTTGGCGCGGCAGGCCGATCGTCCGACTCGACTTGCGCACCGAGCACTTCGCGTGCGACCTGCGCGTCGCGGACATCGCTGCCGCCGACGCCGTGCTCGCCGCGCTCGGGCTCGACGCCGCACACGCGCCCGTGAGCTACGTGTTGCCGGGCAAGCTGTTCCGCCTCGGCTTGGCGATGTGGCTCTCGGTGTTGTCGATGCCGATCGCGCTCGTGTCGGTGTTCGTCGCGGCGGTGCTTTCGCATGGCGGCGACTTGACGCCGATCGGCGCGCTCGGCGGTGGCGGGACGGCCGCGCTATCGCTCGCGCTGTTCGTCCGAGGGTGGCGCCGCGCGCGGTTGTTCGTGACGATCGCGCCGTCCGGGTTGACCGTGCGCAAGGGCGATCGCGAGCGCGTGATCGCGTGGCGCGAGGTCGTGGAGCTCGCGTTCTGGCCCGGGATGATGACGCGCGCGGGACGTGCGCGGCCGTCGGGCTTCGACCTCGTGCTGTCCGATG
>CAZDGY010000041.1:0-15839 GCA_964504685.1 uncultured Kofleriaceae bacterium
CGTAGCCGGGCGGCAGCCGCGAGTTGACGAGCTCGCGCACGCAGCGGATTGCGATGCGGCGGTCTTCGGGGAGCGAATCGATGTAATCGTCGACGTTCAAAGCTTAGTCCTCGTCCAAATGGCCAGTGAGCTTGAGCTTGTTCTTCGCCGCCTTCGCGAGCTTGCTGCGCGGGCGCTCTTCGACGATGCCGGAGAGTAACTCGGCGCCGAGCTCTTCGTTCGATCCATCGTGTGATTCGATCAGCCGGAAGCCAAGTGCGTACAACGCCTCATCCGACACAGCTTTCTCGCGCGCGAGCTGTTTCGCGACGGGATAGCCGTTCGCGGCGAGCTTCGAGAACTGCGCGAACACCGGATCGTCGGTGTGTGCACTCCGGATCATGCTCTCGCCCGCGGTTTCGAGCGCGAGCAGCGCGAGGAAGAACCGCTGATCGTCATCGATCGCGGCATCGAGATCGGCGCGCGAGCGGAGCAGCGGCTTGAGCGAGCCGAACGCCTCGATCGGCTTGCCGGCCTTGCGCAGCCGTTTCGCGCGATCGAACAGCAGCTCGACGTGCTTGCCCGGCGCGAGGTCCGCGACGAGCTCTGCGATCACGCGCTCGAGCACGACCTCGTCGGCCGAGGCCTTGCCCTTGAAGCCGAGCTCCATGTACTTGCGGACCTGCTCGACCAGCTCGTCGATCGCCTGGTTCGACACGTGACCGCGATGCGAGCGCAGCACGCCAGCGTAGCGACGCGCGGTCTCTTCGTTTTCGGTCGCGAGCAACGCTCGAGTCAGCGGCAGCACCGCTTCCGGAGCCTTCGCCAGACCGCGTGCGGCCGCATCGCGCGCCTGCGGGTCACTGCCCGCGATCGCCTCGACCAGCGCCTTGACCGCCGAAGCGCCACCGCCGGCCGGCAAGCGCTCCATCGCGAGCTTCTGCGCCGCGACATTGCTCGACTTGGCGAGAGCGCCGAACTTCTTCGCGAGCGACTCCGGGATCCGCGCACCGCGCAGCGTGTCGACCGCCGATTGCGCGACCGCGTGATCGTCGCCGTCGGCGTACTCGATCAGCGTCTCGATCACCTTCTCGGTGCCGCGCGCTTCACTTTGCGCGACGATCCGGCGCAAGCCGGCGATCGCGGCGAGCCGAATCGGTCGCGGCTGTTCGGGATCGCTGTACTTGACGAGCAGCGACTGGGTCGACGGCCGGGCGAGGTAGCCGATCAGCCGGAGCAGCGAGCCGAGCTCGGACACGCCGCGCGCGACTTCGGGATCGCGAAGTGGATCCGCTGCGACGACGGCGTGGCCGTTCGTCCCATGGCCGTTGTGGCCGTTCGCCGCCTTGCCGTTCTTGGACTTCTTTGCGGTCTTCGCGGCCTTCGCCGCTTCTTTCGCGGCGGCCTCGGCGGCCTTCTCGGCCTTGGCCCAGGTCTTGTGCAGCTCTTTCGCCGCTTCGCCGGCACGGCTGACCGCCGATTTCTCGATCTGGCCAGCGAGCTTGTCGTTGCCGGCATCGATCTCGGCGCGCACGAGCTGGAGCGCTTGCTCGCCGAACTCGTCGTCGGGGAGTTGATCGAGGACCGCGTCGATCGCGGGTTGCGTACCGCGCCGGAGCAGCAGCTGCGCCATCGTGCGGCGCGCGGGAATCGGCCCGGCGGCGACTTCTTTGCGCAGCGCGCCTTCCGCAGCGGCGCCTTGTTGCGCGAGCACCTGCGCGGCGCGATTGGCGAGCGCTTCGTCGTCGCCGCGGAGCAGCGGAACGAGCTTGGTCGCGAAGCCGCCCGCGCCACCCAAGTCCATCGCCGCGAGCCCTTCGAGCGCGATCGTGCGGACGCCGACGTCGCTGTCGCCGAGTCGGGTCGTCAGCGCCTCGGTCACGTTCTTGTCGCCCTTGCCGACGACCGCGAGCACGGTGGCGGCCGCCACGCGGAGCTCGACCCGCTCCGAGTCGAGCAAATCGATGATCGCGCCGCCTAAGTTCTTGGCCATCCTAGCCTCCGCGCGAAGGCAAGCACGGGGCTCAGGCGTTGTAAAGGCCGACCGCCCACAGCGCCACGCCGATCGCCATGACGACCGCCGGCATGCGCGCCGGGCGGCGACGGGCGAGGGCGATCGCCGCCCCGATCCATAGCGCGATCCCGATCACCGCGAGCGCAGCTGCGGCGGGGCGGGGCGCGCTCGTGCGTTCGAGGCGGGTGGCGTGCCAGGCCTCGGTGCCACCGGAGCCGACGCCGGGGTCGGCCGCCGACAGCTTCGCGATCGCGGCGTTCGCAGCGGCGAGATCGTCGCCGTGCGGCGTGACCAGCCAACGGCACGCGAGGGCCGCGGTCCGGATCGCGCGCCACGCCGGCAGCGCCACCGCCGGATCCGCGGTCAACGCGCGCAGCTCGGCATAGGCGTCCGCGACGTGGGGTGCGCCGGGCAGGTACCAGCGCGCCGCGGCTTCGAACGCGACGATCGCGCCGCGCTTGTCGCCGCGCCCGAGCGCCGATTCACCCTCGGCCAACGCGCCGCGCCCTTCGTAGACGATGCGGATCGCCGCCGCGGCGAGCCCGGCGAGCACGATCGCTGCGCACGCGAGCGCGCTGCGTTTCACACGAAGTCTCTGCGCTGGAACACCAAGCACGCGACTGCGAGCAGCGCGACGATCCAGCCCAAGCCATGCAAGCCCGCGGTGGCGACGTAGCCCCACGACACGAAGTCGGTGTGGATCGACGTGGCGACGCCATCGACGATTCGACCGGACGGCGAAAACAGATGCAGATCGGGCACGAGCTCGAGCGCGATCCGCGCCGTCACTTTCAACGCCGGCGCGCCATCGCGAGCTGCAGCTTCGATGTCCGGCGTCACGCGCCCGAGCGCCCACAGCGCGAGCGCGAAGATCGCGGACAAGAACGGCGTCGAGAACGACGAGAAGAAGATCGCGATCGCGGCGACGACGAGCACTTCGATCCAGGCGAGCACGATCGCCTCGACCACCGGCATCGAGACCCCGACGCCTTGCTGGAGCAACAGCAGCACCATCGCGAGTGCGAACAACGCGACGAGCAGCGTCAGCACGAGCGCCATCCCGGTGTACTTGCCGACGACGAACTCCCAGCGCTCGATCGGCTTGCTGACGATCGCGTGGATCGTCCGGCGCTGAACTTCGGTGTAGAGCAGGAACAGACCGAGGAAGATCGCGGTCAACGAGCCGACGAGAGAGATCGCGCCGAGCCCGACGTCTTGCGCGATCCGCGTGTCCTCGTGCACCGACAACCGGCCGAGCACGATCGCGAACAAGTTCGCGAGCACGACGACGACCGCAAAGCCGTAGACGACGCGCAGTCGCGCGGCCTCGCGGAACGTGTTCAGCGCGATCGCCCAGATCCGGCCGAACGACGCGGTCACGCCCGGCCCTCGGTGGCGGCGGACGACGCATCGGCGTTCGCGATCTCGCGCAGGAACAGATCTTCGAGCGTTTCGTGCCGCGGGGCTACCGACACGACCTTCGCATCGAGCTCTCGCGCGCGGGCGAGCCACGTGTCGACGTCGGCGTCGGCCGGGAGCATCAGCGTCAACACGTCGCCGGCGCGGCGAACGTGCGAGGTCCCGGTCGCGATCGCGGCGAGCGCGTCATCGGCGGTCGCGACCGCACGCACCGTGACATCGACGCCGATCGCGGTGCGCTTGACGAGCTCGCTCGGCGAGCCCTGCGCCTGTAGCTGGCCGCGCGCGATGATCGCAATGCGATCCGCGATCGCTTCGACATCGGTGAGGATGTGCGACGAGAAGAACACGGTCTTGCCTTGGTCGCGCAGCTCGAGGATCAAGTCGCGAACTTCTTTGCGGCCGATCGGATCGAGGCCACTCATCGGTTCGTCGAGCACGACGAGCTCCGGGTCGTTCATCAACGCCTGCGCGAGGCCGGCGCGTTGCAGCATGCCCTTGCTGAACTTCTTCAGGCTCTGGTTGCGCGCGCGCCCGAGGCCGACGCGATCGATCAACGCGTCCGCGCGCTTCTTGCGCTCCGCCGCGGCGATGCCGAACAACCGGCCGGCGAGATCGAGCAGCTCACCGACCGTGAGGTAGTCGTAGAAGTACGGCGACTCGGGCAGAAACCCGACGCGAAAGCGCGCCGCCCGGCTCGGGATCGCGTGGCCGAGGATCGTCGCCGTGCCGCTGCTCGGATAGATCAGGCCCATCAGCGTCCGAATCAGTGTGGTCTTGCCGGCGCCGTTCGGCCCGACGAACCCGAAGATCTCACCGCGCGCGACGTCGAACGTGACGCCGCGCAGCGCCTCGACCTTGCGCCGTCGAAACGGCGTCAGGAAGTTCTTGCGTAGGTCACGGACATCGATCGCAGGGGCCACGGACCCCGAACATATGTCAGTCGATCGTGTAGATGAAGGTTACGACGCTGCAAGCGGGGGTCGGCTGGAGATCGACCATGTACGGGCTATAGCGCCACGCGCGTACGGCCTCGAGCAGGCGGCGGTCGTAACCGGGGTAGTGGCTCGACGCGACGACCGATGCGCCGAACACCTGGCCAACCCGATCGATGCACAGCTTGATCCCCGCGGTGACGTGGCTACGCCCGTCGCGAACGATCGCGTTCTGGTCGATCTCGGCCGGGGCGATCTGGGTGTCGCCCGAGATCCGGAGCGCTTTGAACAGGGTCGGCGAGAGCAACGGCGGCGGCGGCGGGGGCGGCGTCGTCTTGACCGGCTGTCCGTCGACGCACGTCGCGTCGGGAGGGCACGGGTCGCCCGAGCCCGAGCCGCTGCCGGCGCCCGGGCCCGAGCCTGGACCGCTGCCAGGGCCGGTGCCGCTGCCGGCGCCCGGCGTCTCCGACGGCGTCGGATCGGGAGCGGTCTCCGCGGTGGCGACCACCGGTTGAGTCGGGACCGGCGGCTTGTGCTTCGTGGTCGGCTTGTCGTGTTTCGCGGTTTCCGGCTTCGTCGCGGCCACCTGCGGTGCGCTCCCGCCACCCGGATCGAGCGCCATCGAGGCGATCACCACTTCGCTCGGCGGCAGGTAATCGATGCCAAGCCGTTCGATGCGCCAGGCGTTGTAGACGAGGGCGACCACGAGGATCGCGCCGTGGGCGAGCAGCGAGACGATGACAAGCCAGCGTTTGGACATCTAGGTCGCGACGTCCAGGCCGGCGGCCCGGTCTATGGCACGTGCTGACCGCCGCCCCACGAGTCGCCTCGCAGGGTGTCGCAGGGGTATCGTCGCGACTCGTGACCGCTGCGCTCGTCGTTTTTTGCGCCACCTACCTGATGATCGCGGTCGGCAAGATCGGATTCTTCGGGTTCGATCGGCCGGCGGCGACGATCGTCGGCTCGGTCGCGATGGTCGCGGTCGCTGGCTTTCCGCTCGATAAAGCGCTCGGCGCGGTCGACCTACATGTCATCGCGCTGCTGTTCGGCGTGCTCGTGATCGCGGCGCAACTGCGCGAGGCACAGTTCTTCAAGCTCGCCGCGCACCACGTGTTGATCCGCGCGCATTCGGCGCGGTCGCTGCTGTTCGCGATCACGTTCGTGGCCGGCGGACTGTCGGCGTTGCTCGTCAACGACACGGTGTGCGTCGTGCTGACGCCGCTGGTCGTGACCGTCGCGGCCGAGGCTGCGCTCGAGCCACTGCCGTTCTTGCTCGCACTCGCGTCGGGCGCGAACATCGGCGGGGTCGTCAGCTTCTCGGGCAACCCGCAAAATATGATCGTCGGCGCCGCCGCGCACGATGTGATCGGGTTCGCGCACTACCTCGGGTTGATGCTGCCGATCGGCGCGGTGTGCCTCGCGGCGAACGCCGTCGTGCTCGCATGGCTGTTTCGCCACTCGCTGCCGACGCGCCGGTTGCGCGAGATCCATGCGCCGGCGCCGAAAGTCGATGTCGTCGCGACCTGCAAAGGCCTCGCGGCACTCGCCTTGTTCGCGGGGCTCGCGCTCGCCGGCGTATCGCTCGCCGGCGCCGCGATGGCCGCGGCCGCTGCGCTGCTCGTGTCGACCCGTGCCGATGCTCAGCGCCGTGCGTTCGCGGTCGTCGATTGGCCGCTGCTCGCGTTCTTCGCGGGTCTGTTCGTCGTGATCGCGGGCGTCGCCGACACCGGCGCGCTCGAGCGCCTGTTCGATGCAGTCGCGCCGGTCGTCGCGCGCGGCGATGTCGTCGGCGATGCTGCGTTCGTCGCAATGATCGTGCTCGCCGCCAACCTCGTATCGAACGTTCCACTCGTGATCGTCGCGGTCGGGTGGATCCCGCACATGCACGATCCGCGGTGGGGTTACGTCATGCTCGCCGCCGCGTCGACGCTGTCCGGCAACCTCACGCTGTTCGGCAGCGTCGCGAACATCATCGTCGTCGAAGGCTCGAGCCTGAAGATCAGCTTCTGGCGGTTCCTACGCTACGGCGCGGTGATCACATCGATCAGCCTCGCGCTCGCGTTCGCCTTGCTCGCGGTCGAGCGCGCGATCGGCTTGCTGTGATCAGCGCGGCAAGCCAGCGAACCGCAACACGTATGGCTCCTCGGTGCCGGTCGTGTACACCACCGCGGCCTTCCACCGATCGGACGCTTCGACGATCGCGTTCGAGTTGATCCCGTTCTTCTTGTCGGCTAGTGCCTGCGCGGATTCGTCGGCGAGCAACATCGTCGGTCCCCACGCCCCGCCATCGCGCTCGCGGAATTGCACTTGGTCGTCACCGGTGTCGAGCCAGGTCACGAGCATGTCGCCGCCGCCCAGCAGCGTGATGCTCGTGTGGCCGCTCCCGCTCGAGTCGAGCTCGACCTCGGAGCTCCAGCTGCCGTCTGCCGCTCGCGAGCGCTGGCGCAACGCGCCGCCGCCGCGGTAGACGAGATCGACGTCGTCGCCGTCGGCCGCGATCGAGTACAAGCCGTACTGTCCGGTGGTCTCGGTGATCGCGGCCTCGTCGGCCCAGCCGTTGTCGTAGAGCCGACCGGCAAACGGGCCCGAATCGTCGTCGCGGTTGTAGACCCAGAACATCCGGCCATCGGAGAGCGCGACGCCGGCCGGATCGGGATACGTGCTCTCGTGGTCGGACACGAGCGTGAACGGAAAGCCGGCGCCGGTCGCCCACGTGCCGTCGGTCGCATCCGACATCGTGACGACCGCGTCATAGGGCGGCGTCGTGATCCCGCCTTTGACCAGGACGAAGCCGATCCACGGCTGACCGAGCGAGTCGATCATCACCTTCGGGTACATCGCGTTGTCGCCGGCCGGCATCGCGAACGCGACTTGCTCGGGCGCATCCCAAGCGATCGTGCCGTCGGAGCCGGGCACGCCGCGTCGGTAGTACACATCGCCATCGGTCTCGGCCGTCGCGAACGCGTAGTGAATGTGCGTGCCGTCGAACCACAAGCCGATGCGATGGCCGAGCGTGCCGTACGAGCGCACGACTTGCGGCGCCGACCAGGTCGCGCCGTCGGCGGTCGTGGTCGAGCGGATCGACTCGCCGTCGGAGTAAAACACCCAGAGCAGCCCGGCCATATCGAACACCTTGTGCTGCGGCGGGTAGTTCACGGCCCAGCCGTCCTCGCCGGTCACGGTCGCGACATCGGAGTGCACGACCCCGGGCGCAGGGATAGCCGCGGCCTGACAGCCGACGCAGACCAAGACGACGAGAGCGGATCGCACGCGCGCAAGCCGTGCAAGCGGAGGACCACGCTCGGATCAAGCGGATGAACCGCCTACGCCTACGCTTACGCCGGATCGAGTTGCGCGGCTCTCAGGATTCCACGGCACGGCGCGTCCCAGCGATGGAAAATCGCAATCACTTCACCGGGGCAACCGCGTCCCACGCGAACCGCCACTTGAGGCGGCCGTCGCTGATCCGCAGCGCCTCGGCGATCGCGAGGGGCACGACCGCGATGCCGAGTAGGCTCGTCGCGAGTGCCGATAGCGCGGGCTCGTCGGCGACGATCACGACCACTGCATCCACCGCCAACGCCGACAGATCGAACTGCGCCCGGGTCTCGATCGCGACCTCGGCTTCGATCACCGCGGCGACCCGCTCCGCGGTCGCGACGCCGTCACCGGTCGCCCAGATCTGAGTCGGCGTGCAGTCATGCCAGCGCAGGCGCTCGCCGAGGCTGGTCGCCTGGTCGCGATCTGCCGCGCGCCGGATCAAGAACACGTCCACTCGCGTATCCTAGCGGCGATGCAGCTCTACGGCACTACGACCTCGCCATTCGTCCGCCGCGTCCGGATCGTGGCCGCCGAGCTCGGTGAGCCTATCGAGCGGATCGACACCGCGACCGACGCAGGCCAAGCGGCGCTGCGCGAGGTCTCGCCGATTCGCAAGGTGCCGGTCGCGATCGTAGAAGGTGCGCCGCTGTTCGACTCGCTCGCGATCATCGACGAGCTGTTCGCGCAACACGGTCGCGGCCCGATCGTCGAGCGGCCGGGTCGCGTCGAACGCAATCTGCTGCACGCGATCGACGCGGCGCTCGATGCGACGATCCAGCTGTTCTATCTACGGCGCGATGGCATCGCGATCGACGGCACCCCGTACGCCGAGCGTCAGCTCGCCCGCGCCGACGCGATCTTCGATTGGCTCGCGAACCAGTTGAACGAGGATGGCGGCGGGTTCGGCCGTGGCCTCGGGCTCGCCGAGATCTCGCTCGTGTGCGCGATCGACTGGATGGAGTTTCGCGACACGTACCCGCTGGAACGCGTGCGCGCGGTCGAAGGCGTGCGCGCGGCGTGGAGCGATCGCGCGTCGTTCGTCGCAACCCGGCCGAGCGTGTGAAGCGAGGCACTGACATCGAGGCGGCGGCGGCGGTCTTGCGCGCGGGAGGGCTCGTCGCGTTTCCGACCGAGACGGTCTACGGCCTCGGTGGCGATGCCGCGAGCGACGCGGCGGTCGCGAACATCTTCGCGGCGAAGGGCCGACCGCGTACGCACCCGCTGATCGTGCACCTCGCACCCGACGCGGTGCTCGACGACTTCGCGATCGACATTTCGCCGATCGCGCGCACGCTTGCGGCGGCGGCGTGGCCCGGCCCGCTCACGATCATCCTGCGACGCGGCCCGCGGGTCTCGCTGGCGGCGACCGGCGGCGCGGACACCGTCGGCTTGCGCGTACCTGCCCACTCGGTCGCGCAACAACTGCTGCGCGCGTTCGGCGGCGCGATCGCGGCGCCGAGTGCGAATCGGTTCGGCCGAGTGAGCCCGACCACCGCCGACCACGTCGCGGCCGATCTCGGCGACGATGTCGACTACATCCTCGATGGCGGCGCCTGCGTGGTCGGCGTCGAGTCGACGATCGTGGACCTGTCGCGCGACCGGCCCACGCTGCTCCGCCCGGGCGGCATGGCGCGCGAGGCGATCGAAGCGATCGTCGGGCCGCTCGCCGCTGCCGACGCGGCCGCCCCCGCGGCGCCGGGGACGCTCGCGAGCCACTACGCGCCGCGCGCCGAGCTCATCGCAGTGGACCCCGCCGATGTCCCTGCCGCGGTCGCCGCCGCCAGAGGCATCGTTGCGGTGCTCGCGCCGCGCTCGGCGTTCGCCGCGTGGCCCGATCTGCGCGCGATCGCCCGTCCGTTGCCGGATGATCTGGCCGGGATCGCTCGCGAGCTGTACGCCGCGTTGCGCGATCTCGACGCGGCGGGAGTAGATGTCGTGATCGCTGCGTTGCCTCCGACGGTCGGGCTGGGCGAAGCTGTCGGCGATCGGCTGCGCCGCGCTGCAGGGCCCAAAGGACGGACATGAAAGTCGGAATCATCATGGGCTCGCAGAGCGACTGGGCCACGATGAAGCACGCCGCTGACGTGCTCGACGAGCTCGGCGTGCCCTACGAGAAGCGGATCGTGTCGGCCCATCGCACGCCCGATTTGCTGTTCGAGTACGCCGAGACCGCGGCCGAGCGCGACATCGGCGTGATCATCGCCGGCGCGGGCGGCGCTGCGCACTTGCCGGGCATGACCGCGGCGAAGACCTGGCTCCCCGTGCTCGGCGTGCCGGTGCAATCGAAGGCGCTCAACGGCATGGACTCGCTGCTGTCGATCGTACAGATGCCGAAGGGCATTCCGGTCGGCACGCTCGCGATCGGCGAAGCCGGCGCCGCGAACGCCGGCCTACTCGCCGCGGCGATCATCGCCCTCGGCGATCCCGCGCTCGCGACCCGGCTCGAGGCGTATCGCGATGCGCAGACCGCTCGCGTGTTGAAGGACGAGCTTACGTGACGAAGGACGGCGATCGAACCGCACTGCCAGTCGGCAGTGCTGACGGTCGCGTACGCGCCGCGCCCGTCCTGCCCGGCGGGACGATCGGGGTGCTCGGCGGCGGTCAGCTCGGCCGGATGATGGCGCTCGCGGCGCGCCGGATGGGCTATCGCGTGATCGTGCTCGACCCGAGCGCGCGCTGTCCGACCGCACAAGTGTCCGACGGCGTCGTCGTCGGGGCACTCGACGATCCCGATGCTGCGCGCCACCTCGCACGCCAGGTCGACGTCATCACGCTCGACACCGAGCACGTGCCCGCGGCGTTGCTCGCCGAGCTCGAGCAGATCGCGCCGGTGCGGCCAGGCGCGGCAGTGTTGCGCACGATCCAGGACCGCCAGGTCCAGAAGCAATTTCTCGATGCGCTCGGCTTGCCGCAAGCCGCATGGGCCCCCGCATCGACCCCGGCCGAGCTCGCCGCCGCGCTCGCCCAGCTCGGTCGCCCCGCGATCGTGAAAGTTCGGCGCGCTGGCTACGACGGCAAAGGCCAAGTGCGGGTTGATCCAGCTGCACCGCCCTCCGGCGGCGCTGACGGCCGGGAGCGAGTCCCGGCCGTCGGGTCGGGCGACGGTGCGGCCGAGCTCGCCAAACTGCGCGGCGAGCCGGCGGTCGCCGAGGCGCTCGTGCCGTTTACCCGCGAGATCTCGGTCGTGCTCGCCCGCGGCACTGGCGGCGAGATCCGGATCTATCCGATCGCCGAGAACGTGCACCGCCGCCACATCCTGCACACGACGCGCGCGCCGGCGCCGATGACGCCAGCCGCAAAGACGCGCGCCGAGCACATCGCGGTGAGCGTCGCCGAGGCGCTCGATCACGTCGGGGTGATGGCGGTCGAGCTGTTCGAGCTCGCGAGCGGAGAGCTGCTCGTCAACGAGATCGCGCCGCGGACCCACAACAGCGGGCACTACACCTACGGCGCGTGTGCGACTTCGCAGTTCGAGCAACACGTGCGCGCGATCTGCGGCCTCGCACTCGGCGATCCACGCGCGTTGACCGGCGCGGTGATGGTGAATCTGATCGGCGATCTGTGGCGCTCGGGCCCGCCGTCGTGGGGCGCGGTGCTCGCGAGACCGGAAGCCCGGCTGCACCTCTACGGAAAAGATGCGGCGGCTCCAGGCCGCAAGATGGGCCACGTGCTGCTGCTCGACGACGACACCGACCGCGCGCTCACGACCGCCGAGCAGTTGATCGCGGCGCTGGGCGGCTGACATGTTCCTCGAAAGGCTCGAGCGCTATCGACGGACGCGCCAGCTCGTCGGGTTCTGCAAGTGGACCGACGGGCGAGGGCTGTTGTGGGGGCGGGTGGGGGCGGTAGATGCGGGAACAGTGCGCTTCGAGCTCGTGGCTCCCAGCGGCCAGCCCGACGGTCCGATGACGGTCAGACTCGATCAGTTAACTCGCCTTCTCGACTCGCCAGACTACGCCCGTCGCCTCGAGCTGTTCGCGCGTCTCGATCCGCCCGTCGGGACGCGCAAGCCACAGGTATCGCGATCTCGCACGGTCATTCGCGCACGGCTCGTCGAGGCGGTAGCGACGGGCGAATGCGTATCGATCAGGCTCAAGGATGATCCGGCTCGCGACTGCCGGGTGCTCCGCGTAGATGACGACGCCGTGCAGTTCGAAGAGTATGGCGACGATCCGCTGAAGGTCGACTGCATTCGGATCGTGTGCCTCACTCAGATCAAAGAGCTGGCTTGGCGATCGACCACGGAGCTCGCGGTGACGCGCGTATGGCATGAAGCGCGGTCGCGGAAGCGCCGAGCTCGTCGCTGATCCGAGGCCCACAGCGCCCGCCGGCTGTGGATGCTGACGCCGTTTGGACGGCTCGGACAACCGCCGAGCGTGACTGCGAGCTCGACACGCTGGCGATGAGCTGCGGTTGACCGACCGGCCGCACACGGCTTGGACAACGCTGGCGCGTTGCCCACAGCAACCACAGCGCTGGTGTTGGTTCCGGAGATTTCCTTGTTTCAGACGGAGGACGGACCGGAATCTCGAAGTGCCGCGTTCCGACGACTAGATCGAATTGTTTGCGTTGTTTAATATATGCTAATTCAAGTTGACGAACCTCCGACGGGTGCTACGTTCGCACTCATGGGGATGGTTTCGAGACAGCTTTCTTTGCCGGTCGCGCTACCGGCGAAGAAGAGCCCGCATGGGGGCAAGCGCGAGGGTGCTGGCCGTCCGCGGTTCGGCACTGGTGGCATGCCTCACGTCAAACGCCCCCTGGTGGATCGACGTCATCCGCTGCACGTGACGCTTCGCGTGATGGCTGCGGTGAGCCGGCTACGGACGCCGAGGGCGTATCGGGCGATTCGGCGCGCTCTCGTAACCGTCGCGAATCGTCACGAGGACTTCCGGATCATTCATTTTAGTATCCAGAACAATCACATCCATCTGCTGGTCGAAGCGGAGACCAAGATCGCGCTCGCTCACGGGATGCAGGGGTTCGAGATCTCGGCGGCGAAGCACCTAAACCGCGAGCTCGGCCGTCGGCGTGGCCGCGTGTTTTGCGATCGGTACCATGCAGTTGCGATCACGTCCGTTCGCCAGACCTGCCACGCGCTGCGCTACGTGCTGAACAACTGGCGCCGGCATCGTGAAGACCGCCGGACGGCGGGGCTGTACGATGACCGGATCGATCCCTATTCATCGGGCGCCCTGTTCCGAGGTTGGCGCGAACGCACACACGCCATCGTCGTGCCGCGCGACTACGAGTCGCCAGTGCTCAGCGCGCCGCGGAGCTGGATGCTGACCGAAGGCTACAAGCGCGGCTTCCCGATCTCGGTGTACGACGTGCCGCCGCCCGGTCGCTGATCCACCGGCTAGAACAAACCCCCGGCTACGGCGAGCGATCGCGTCGGTGTGATACGTTGCGCGCCAGGGAATGGCGACCCTCGTCTATACGGACGTCGACGGCGTCGACCGCTCGTTCTCGCTGGGCGCCGAGCCGATCCTCGTCGGACGCGGCGCCGAGTGTGCGATTCGCAGCGAGGACCCACGGGTGTCGCGCAACCACGCGCGGTTCTTCGTCGACCAGGGCGCGTTGTGGATCGAGGATCTCGGCAGCTCGAACGGGATCTACGTCGGGCCGAACAAGGTCAACCGCGCGCCGGTGCCGACTGGTGAGATCGTGCTCGTCGGCAGCCTCGTGATCCGATTGCTGCCCTCCAGCGGCACGCTGCCGCCGCCCAACGGTTTGCACGGCACGCTCGCGCAATGGCTCGAGATGGAGCGCAAGGCGCGCGCCGCGGTCGAGGACGAGCGCGATCAATTCGCGAAGCGGGTCGGCGAGCTGCACGAAGAGCTGCGCGCCGCGGGGACGACGCAAGGTGCGCACGCGGGCGAGGCCGAGCAGTTGCGCGCCGAGCTCGATGCGTTGCGCACGACGAGCGCGAAGGAGATCGAGGCGTCGCGGCTCGAAGCAGCGAAGGCGCGCGAGGCGAAGATCATCGCCGAGACTCAGAAGGGCATCGATACCGCCGAGCGGCTCGCCGAATCGGACATGACGATCTCGCGGCTCGAGGGCGAGCTCGCCACCGCCAAGCGCGCGCTCGGCCAGCCGGATCCCAAGACCGCGGAGCTCGCGGCCGAGCTCGTCGAGGCCAAGGCGCGCGCCGACAAGGCCGACAAAGAGCTCGCCGCCGCGCAGATCGGCGCGCAGGGCGCGGAGCGCAGCGTCAGTGACGGTGCCGCGAAGCTCGCGGCCGTTACTGCCGAGCTCGACCAGCTCAAAGCGCAGTTCGAGACCCGCGCGCAGCGGCTCGGCGAGCTCGAGTCGACCGCCGCCAAGGCGACGGAGACCGCGGGCAGCGCCGACAGCAAGATCGCCGCCGCGAAAGCGGCCGAGGCATCGGCAAGAGCCACCGAGACCGCGGTGAAGGCCGAGCTCGTTGCGGAGAAGGCGCGGGCGGAGACGGCGGAACAGCGCGCACGCGCCGCCGACACGATGGCAAAGGCGATGGCGAAGGACGTCGCCGAAGCGCTGCACCGCGCGGTGGAAGCGGATCGCGGGCGGGTGTCGCAGAATCGCGCATTCGAAGACGCGAAGCGGCGGGCGACCGAGGCCGATGCGCGTGAAGCCGAGCGGCTCGCCGCGATCGCCGAGGTCGAGCGTCTGCGCGCCGAGGTCCAAGCGCAGGTCGGCGCGTCACAACGCGACAGCGCCGCGAAGATCGACCAAGCGGCGCGCGAGCTCGCCGCCGAGCGCAAAGGTGCGCTCGCGCTCGTCGATCGCAAAACTCAGCTCGAGCGCGAGCTCGCAGAAGCGAAGGGCTCGGTGCCCGCACTCGAGCGCCGAGCTGCCGACGCCGAACGCAAGACCGCCGACTACGAGGTCCAGCTCGCCGCGTACGAAGACAAGATCCAGGACCTCGAGGGCACGATCGCGCTCGAGCAAACCGCTGCGGCCGCCGCGATCGAAGAGGCGCAAGCGCGGATCGCGGAGCTAGAGCAACAGGTCGCGAGCGTGCAAAGCGCAGCCGCTAGTCAAGCTGCCAGCGCGCTCGATCCCGCCGAGCTGCAGGCCGCACACGCGAAGCTCGAAGGCGCGATGCGCGAGGTCGAGGGCTTGCGCCGCGAGCTCGAGGCCGCGCGCGGCAAGCTGGCGGAAGCCGAACGGCGCTCCGCGGACTCCGATCGGCGCGCCGCCGAGGCCGAGCAACGCGCGGTCGATGTGGACCAACTCCTCGCCGCCGCAGAGCAGCGCGCGGTCGCGGCGGAGGATCAGGTCAGTCACTTCGCGACGAGCTCCGAAGAAGCGGATCTCGCGATCGGTCGCGCGATGGCGTTGCAACGTCAGCTCGACGAAGCGCTCGCGAAGCTCGCGTGGGCCGAACGCTCGACCGGCAATCAGACGAACGTTCACGCGCCGACGCTCGACGCGCTCGCCGAGGCCGAGCGCCGCGTGCACGAGGCCGAGACCCAAGCGAGCCAGCTCGCGGCGCAGCTGCGCGACACCGAGCAACGCGGCCGCGACATCGAAGCTCGCGCGAAGGATATCGAAGCTCGCGCGAAAGATGCTGCGGAGCGCATCGTCGACGCCGAGCGCCGTGCGCGCGATAGCGAAGGCAAGGTCGTCGCGGCGACCGAGCAAGCCGCGCGGGCGACCGAGCGCGTCTCGCAACTGCAAGCTGAGGTCGACGCCGCCGAAAATGTCCGGCAGTTCGCCGCGAATACCGAACGCGAGATCGCCGGCCTACAACGCGAGCTGCGCGCTGCGAAAGAGCGGGTCTCGCAGCTCGAGACCGAACGCGAGCTCGACCAGACGACGAACCGCCGCTCGGCGATGCGCGAGGTCGTGCGCGAGCCGGAGGTCACCGCGAAGGCCGACGTCTCGCGCTACACGTCGCTGGTCGCGCGCGCGAGCGAGCTCGAGCAGAAGCTCGCCGACGCGGAGGCTCGGCTCGCCGCGCAGACGCGTGCGCAAGAAGACGAACCGACGCGCACGGGCAACGCACTGCCGATCGAGTTCGCCGAACATCTCAGCGCGCTCGAAGAGTCGATCGATTCGCTGCGGTCGAACATGCGCGCCGCGAGCGACGAAACCGCGACGATGGAACAGTCCGAGTCGGTCGTCGCCGTGTCGAGCGCAGTGAGCGCGGCCGCCGAGCATGTCGAGCGCGCGCGCGATGCGGT
>CAZDGY010000042.1:0-15773 GCA_964504685.1 uncultured Kofleriaceae bacterium
CGGGGCGTCGTGATCGTAGATGTAGGCCGGCGTATCGCTGACCTGGATCATCGGCAGGCCCTTGGCCTTCTTTGTCTTCGAGGGCGCGGGCGCGAGCGCGTTCGCGATGCCCTGGAAGTCGGCCGAGCCGAGGATGGGATCGATCTCGGGGATGTCGTTCGCGAGCTCGGCGCGGTAGCGCTGCGCGAGGCAGCCGGTGACGACCAGCTTGCGGGCGCCCGATTTCTTGTGCTCGGCCATCTCGAGGATCGCGTCGACGCTCTCCTCTTTCGCGGCGTCGATGAACGCGCAGGTGTTGACGACGATGACGTCGGCGCCTTCGGGCGCATCGACCAACGAGTGACCGGCGGCTTTGACTTGGCCGAGCATCAGCTCGGTGTCGACTTGGTTCTTTGGGCAGCCAAGCGACACGAAGTAGATGCGTTGTCCGGTGGAGGCCATCGCGGCCGGGCAGTCTGGTCCGGCGGCCGGACAGTGTCAACCAAGAAGGCGATTCCGACTCAATGCCTAGGAGTCGAGAATTACTCGAACTTCGACCAGGTGACGTCGCCAGCGAGCAATAGGATCGCCTCCGCCGCCTGGACTTGCTCGGTGTCTTTGCCGCGATCGACCGCTGCGACCAGCGGGACGAGCAGCGGGCCGGCGTCGATGGCGGGGTCGAGCTCGCGCAGCGCACGCGCGGCGCCGACCCGGAGCGAAGGAATCTCCAGCTGGCCGACCAACACGGTGCGGGCGACCGGTTCGTGGAGATGAGCGAGCGACGCGGCGGCGAACGCGTTGAACCGCGCGTCGGTCAGCAGCTTCTCGAGATCGGCGATCACGTCGACCGAATTCGCGCGACCCAACGCGATCGCAGCGCGCGCGCGATCGTCGGGGGTCGCGTTCGGATCGGCGCGCACTTGATCGAGCACCTTGAGCGCGTGCGGCTCGGCGAGATACGCGAGCTGCTCGGCCGCCGACAGCTTGGTCTGCGCGATGTCGAGAAACTGCAGCAGCATCGGAATCGCGCGTTGATCGCCGAGCAAGGCGAGGCGTCGCGCCGCTTCAGCTTTGACGTCGCGCCGCGGCGAATTCAGCGCCGCCGCGAGCTGAGCGCTCCACTTCGGGTCGGCTTTCGGCGCTCGCGCCAACGCGTACGCGACCTCGAGCTGTTCGAGCTCGTTGCCGGCTTGGGTCGCAGCCGCGAGATCGCGGACGAGCGTCGCTTGCGCCGCTGGATCGCCGGTGCGCGACAGCGCCGCAGCGGCGAGTCGTTGGATCCGCGACGGCTCACCTGCGAGCAACGGCGTGAGCACCGCGCGCGCCTTGTCGAGCGCGGCCGGCGCGGCCACGACCTCGGGCTTCGGCGGAGCCGGCTGCTCGACAACCCGAGCCGCCACCGCGCTGCCCGCGGTGGGTTTCGCCGCGTGCTGGTGATGCAGCCAGCGGTCGAAGTAGCCGAGGCGCAGCGCCGCAAACCCGCCGCCCGCGAGCACGACGAGGATCGCGAGCGCGATCCAGCCGGCGCGACTGCGCGGCGGCTCGTCGACATCGACGTAGTCATCGACGTGCCCGGTCTCGGCGACCTGGATCGCACCGTCGGTCTCGGCGCGCGTGCTCGCCGCGGCGGACGCCTTGCCAGTCGACGCGCGCGCATCGGCGGCGCTGGTCACGACGCCACTCGCCGGCTCGTGCAGGATCTCGATGACTGGCCCGCTGTCGACGAGCGATTGCTCCGACTTGATCCCTCCGGGCGGCGTGCGGCGATTCTGTGCGGCAACGCCGGTCGGCGGCGTGCGCTTCGCCGGGACGGTCGGCTCCGAGCGTGCGCGCTCCTTCTTCGCGGCGATCACCGGCGCGGCCACCACCGGCGCGGCGACCGGGCGCGACTCCGCGGCGGCAGCGCATTCTCGCGAGCAATAGCCGACGACCTTGCCATCGCGCACGCCGACGTTGCGCGCGCGCAACGGATCGACGTCTTTGCCGCATGTCGGACAGCTCATCATGGCAGGGCGAGGACGGCATCTTCGCCCAGCTTTGCGATCAACTGGTCGATGTGGTGCACCAGATGATCGCGCCGGGCAAGGAGCGCATCGATTTCAGCCGGCTGGAGCAGCGGTCCCAAGCCGATATCGTCACTCGCGAGCGCTGCGGTCACCGATTCCACCGTGAGCGCGCGCAAGCGCTTGACCAGGCCGCGCGGGAACACTTCGATCCGGTCGAGCGGCCGGAGGTTCGCTTCGTGGCCGAGCGTGAACAGCGAGAACGATAGCGTGTTGTCCATGAAGTAGAGCGTCTTGCCGTCGGGCGAACCCTTCGTATTCGAGCCGCTCCAGCGATCGGCGTTGTCGATGATGATGTCGAACACCACGCAGGTCGCGAGCTGCTCCACGAGCGGGCGGACCTCGGGCGGAATAGTCGCGCCCGCCTGCAAGTAGCCGGTCCACAGCGCCATGCCCTCGGCCTCGTCGACCGGCGTGCCGGCGATCGCGAGATCGCGAATCTCCGGGATCCACCACGACAGCTCGCCGTGCACCACGCCGTCCTTTGCGATCGCTTCGTCGGCGAGCCGTCCGGTGACGTAGTTCCGCAACCCCGGCTCGACTGCGGCGACGAGGTCGTCGACGCTGAACGTTCCGGGCTTTGCCGGCGGGACGTGGCCGATCCAGAGCAGGCGATCGATGCGATACGCGGCGATCTCGCGGCGCGGATCCGACTGCGGATGGATCTGTTGCGGTTTGAACGCCGCGCGCGCGCCGGAGGCGAACTCGAGCCGCAACGACAGCGACGTGCCGCCGCGGTTGACCTTGACCTTCGCGAGTGGCGTCGCGGCAAGCGGACCGAGCAGCACGTCGTCCGACGCGTCGAACACCGTCTTCAGCATCGCGGGAGCGGCGATATCGAGCCGCCCGGTCGGCAATCGCGCCGGTGCCGGCGAGCGCTCGACGGTCGCGGCTGCAGCTTCGCGTTCGGCGAAGTACACGCCGGCGACCGAGGTCGCGCGCTGGACGCCGATCACGACCCCGCCGATCGCGCCCACCGCGACAGCTAGCTCGAGCGCAATGCAGGTCCCCAACCGCACGCTGACAAACGTATCATGCGGCGGATTTTCGTCGCAAAACAGGTTCGGGAGCGAACCGTTTTATTCGATGACGTACGCAGCTTTGCGATGGCGCGCGGTCGGGACGTGCTTCTCCCAGCAGATCGCCGAGCAGAACCGCAGCTTGAGCCGGCCGGTGTTGCACGACGCGACGGTGCAGCGGATCGCCGACGTTCCCGGCGGGATCAGCTTGCGGCAGGTCGCACAGACCAAGCTGGCCATGCCATGTGGTTAACACGGCGCCGCGCTCGTGCCCACGCCGCACGCCTTGCATAACTACTTCCGGATCTGCTCGACTACTCCGCGCCGCCATGCGGCGGCGCTGCCGTCGCATGCGAGCCCGCGACGGCGATCGCCGCTTCGAGGTCTGCGCCGCTGTGCGCGACGCGCCTCACCAAGCCAGCGCTATCGATCACCACGGTGTGCGGGATCGTACTGACGCCGTAGCGCTGACTGGTATCGCCGTCATCGGCTACGAGCAGCAGCGAGTAGCCCGCGCGATCGAAGATCTCGCGAGCCGCCACTGGATCGTCGAGATTTATCGCGAGCACCTCGACCTCCGGGTGCTTGCGGGCGAACGCGTCGAGTGCTGGCATCGCGGCTTTGCACGGGCCACACCACGTCGCCCAGAAATCGACGACCGCGATCTTGCCGTGCGGCAGCGACACGGTCGCGCCAAGCGCGCCGCCCGGGCCGATCACCGGCAACGCGAACATCGGCGCGGGCTCGCCCGAGACGACCGGTCGCACCAGATCCGAGTTCTCCACGAGCCACGCGACTTGTACGCCGAAGCCCGCCGCTGCGATCACGAGGGTCGCGAGACCGGCGGCTCGCGCCCTGGGCGGCACGGTCGTGACCGCTACCTGCCGACGCTCGCCCGCGATCGCGAGCGCGACCAGCGCACCGGCCCACGCGTACGAACCACTCGACAACAAGCGCATCGCGAGCTCGGGCACCGAGACGTCGAGCAAGCGCACGACCAGCGTGGCGGCGAGCTCGACAAAGATCAGCGGCAACGCCGCGACGCACGCGAGATCGAACGCCCGCCCGATCTCGCGCCGGCTGCTGGCCGCGAAGATCGCGACCGCGGCGATCACGAGCAGCACGAGATCGACGGTCACGCTCGTCGCCAGCACGTGGACGAGCGAGCGAGCGCCAAGGCCTGCATCGACCGCCGAACCGACCCACAGCGAGCCGAACACGCCGCGCAGCTGCGTGGCGAGCACGAGCAGCAGCACCATCGCGAGCAGATCGGAACCCGAGCGACCGGGGTTGTCGCGATCGCCGGCGATCGCGAGCGCTTGTTTCGGCGCGACGATCGCGAGGCCGAGCCGATCGACGAACCGGGCCCCGGCGGTCACTTTTTGGCGCCGCCGCCGCCGCCGCGAGTCATCATTAGCTTGCGCGCCTGAGCGACGAGCGCCGACGCCACGCCTTTGCTGCGCGCGAGGTTCTGCAGATCATTCTGGCGCAGAAACGGTAGCAAGCGCGCAGCCTCCGGAATCGACGTCTTCGGGTTGCGGCACAGCGAGACCTTCACGCCATATAGCTTGGTCCATTCTCGGCGCTGAGCAATGTAGCGAATGACGTCCTCGTTGAGCGTCGCGTTGCCGGCGTAGCGCGCGGCCTCGATCTCGGTCACGCCCGGTGACTTGATCGCGGCGAGCGAGACGATCTTGTGCGGATCGCGAATCGCGCGCGACCGAGCGAACGCGTTGCCGAGCGTAGCGAGCCGGATCTTCGCCGGCAGCGATAGCGTCTCGTACGGCATCTTGGCAGCGTCTTCGATGTCGGCGTCGCTCGCATCCTCGGGCAGCGCTTGTTCGGCGTCGCCCTTGGTGAGCACGCTGTCATCGCCGCTCGCCGCCGCCGCAGCAGCCGCGAATTGCGCGTCGACCTCGGGCGTCGTCGCCGGCGCACCCTGCAGCGCGCGCGCGACCTCGTCCCAAGCGGCGAGGCCCGGCACGCGCACGTTGTTGCGAACCGCGAGCTCGACCGCGCGATCGACGGTCGACATCCGCGCCTGCTTGTTCATGTACATCGCCGCGATGATTTCGGGATGGCGCAGCAAGCGTTGCTCGTTTGCCGAGATCCGTTCGATCTCCTTCGCGGTGGCGCGCGCGGCAAGCGCGGCGATCGAGCTATCGGCGATCGCTGCGTTGCCGACCAGCGCTTCGAACGCACCGGGCTTATCGCCGCACAGCTGCGCGAATAGATCGAGCACGCGCGGATCGGTCGCGGCATCGCCGAGCGCACCCGCGAGCACCTTGTCGGGCAAGCCCGCCGCGGTCGCACGCGCGGTCTGCGCGAGCGTCGAATCGGCGTCGATCGCGAGCTGGTACAACACGGCGAGCTGATCCGCCGGCGTCAGCGGCAACATGCCGCGCGAAGCCATCATCCGTCCCGGTCCAGGGCCGAGCGCTTTCTGCGCCGAGGCAGACAGCGAACCGATATCGAGCGACGTGTGGTCCATGACTCAAGCGTTGCGGTGCCTATGCGTTGCCGTGCCTATGCGTTGCGGTGATAAAGGATCTTGAGGCCCTTGAGCGTCAAGAGATCGTCGGTGGTCTCGATCGTCGCCGCCTCGGTCGCGATCAGGCCGGCGAGCCCGCCGGTCGCGATGCACCGACACTCGAAGTCGACCTCGGCGCGAATCCGCGTGACCAGCGCGTCGACCATCCCGGCGTAGCCATAGACCAGGCCGGCCTGCATCGACGCGACCGTGTTGCGCGCGACGACTTTACCCGGCCGCGCGAGCTCGACGCGCGGCAACTTCGCAGCGTGCTCGTACAACGCCTCGGCGCTGATCTGGATGCCGGGCGCGATGACGCCGCCGAGGTACTCGCCTTTCGGGTTGACGACGTCCCACGTCGTCGCGGTGCCGAAATCGACGACGATACAGCCGGTCTTGAGCTCCTCGAACGCGGCGACCGCGTTGACGATGCGATCCGCGCCGACCTCGCGTGGGTTCTCGTAGAGGATCGGCATCCCGGTCTTGATCCCCGGTCCGACGACGAGCGCGGCAGCGCCCACGTACTGCTTGAAGAACCGCTGTAGGCCGAACACCGCGGGCGGCACGACCGACGAGATGATCCCGGCGTCGAGCGTCTTCCACTCGAGGCCCTCCATATCGAGTAACGTCTTTAGCAAGACGGCGTACTCGTCGGCGGTGCGCGCCGCGACGGTCTGGATTCGCCAGTGCGCTGCGAGCTCGCCATCGCGGTACACCCCGAGCACGATGTTCGTGTTGCCGACATCGACGGCGAGCAGCGCGGTCATCCCTCGTAGATGGTAGCTCGGCGCGGCGTGCCGTAGTAGGCTCGCGACATCTATGGGGTCGAAGATCTTATCTCGTATTGTCCTTTCGCTTGCCGTGTCCGGTCTCGCCGCGTGTGGCGCGTCCGATTCGCCTCCCGGTCCGCTCGGCCGGCACTTCGATGACATGTACATCGCCTCGATCGCGATGGACCAGCAAGCGGCGTCGCTGCAAGCGCAGCATGACTACTCGGTCGCGAAGGCCGAGAACGCGCACGCACAATCCGAGCTCGACGAGGCGACCACGAACCTGGCGGTCGCGCGCAACAATGCCAAGGCGACGCGGATCGCGGTCGATACCGCGGTTACCCAGAAGAAGAGTGCGACCGCGTCCGGCGACATGAACCGCGAGAACCAAGCGAAGCGCGATCTCAAGACCGCCGAGGATCTGAGCAAAGCCGCGGATTCGCACGTCCACTACGTCGAAGGCTATCGGGCGTACCTCGCGCGCCACCAACGGTTCACGCTCGAGAACATGTACTGGCGCGAGGCGCAATTCGAGCTCGCGAAGGCGCAGCTCGCGCAGAAGAACAACATCCAGCCGCACAACGTGACGTTCGACTGGTACCCGAAACAGGCCGACGAGCGGAAGAACCGCACCGCCCACGCCAAGGAGCGCGCCGAGAACGAGAAGGCGCACGTCAACAAGCTGCGCGAAGAGTGGATCAAGATCCAAGCCGACGCCGATCGCGAGAACGGACACCCGAGCTCCGAGTACGACCCGCTGGCACCGAAGAGCGAGCCGACACCGACGAACGAGACGCCGGCTCCCGAGCCCGCCGCGCAGGAGTAATGACCGCCGCAGCTGAAGGCGCCCGGATCCTCGTCGTCGACGACGAGCGCGTGATTCGCGAGATCCTCGCCGAGTTTCTCGCCCTCGAAGGATTTTCGGTCCACACCGTCGAGGACGGTGAGAAGGCGCTCACCGAGCTCCGGCTACGGCCGTACGACCTGCTGATCACCGACCTCAAGATGCCGCGGCTCTCGGGGCTGCAGCTGCTCGAGACGATCGAAGCCGAGCGACTCGGCGTGCTGACCGTGTTGATGACCGGGTTCGGCACGGTCGAGACCGCGATCGAGGCGATGAAGAAGGGCGCGTACGACTACCTCTTGAAGCCGTTCAAGGTCGAAGAGGTGATCCACGTCGTCGAGCGCGCCCTCTATCGGCAACGGCTGCAAGCGGAGAACATCCGGCTGCGCGAAGCGCTGACGATCTACAAGGTGTCCGAGGCGATCGCGCTGTCGCCCGACATCGAGCACATCCTCGACGTCGTCTTGCGCGCGACGATCGACGAAGTCAAAGCCGACGTCGCGACCCTTCACCTGCTGGATCCGAAATCCGGTCATTACGAAGAGCGGGTCAAGCTCGTCGCCGATGTCGGCGCACCGAGCTCGCTGCCCTCTCCCGCTTTCGGCGTGTTGACCGCGCAGTTCGCGACCGGCGTACCGATCCTCGCGCACGGCGGCAAGGCATCGCGGTTCTTCACCGAATCCAGCGCACCCGTCGACCTATCGTCGTTCGCGTGCGTGCCTCTTCAAGTACGCGGCGACATGGTCGGCATGTTGAACGTGTTCTCGTTCACCGCCGGCAAGAAGTTCGACGAAGGCCATCGCAAGATGCTCGCGGTGCTCGCGTCACGCGCGGCGAGCGCACTCGCAAACGCGAGGTTGTACGACGACCTGCGTGCGACCAACGCGAGCCTCGTCACCGCGAACCAATCGCTCGAAGAGATGTTCCAGCAGACCGTCGCCGGCTTCGCGCAAGCACTCGAAGAGAGCGACCAGTACACGCGCGGTCACAGCGAGCGCGTCGCGGTCTACTCCGAAATCCTCGCGCGCGGGCTGACCCTGCCCGACAACGAGATCCGCCGGATCGTGCAGGCGGGAGTCATGCACGACGTCGGCAAGATCGGCGTGCGCTATGACATGCTCAATAAGCCGGGCAAGCTGACGCCCGAAGAAGTCGCGGTGTTTCGCCAGCACCCGGAAAAAGGCAAGCGCATCCTCGAGCCGGTGCCCTGTCTGCACGGCCTGATCGACGGCTGCTGGTGCCATCACGAATGGTTCGACGGCGGCGGTTATCCGCGCGGGCTATCCGGCCAGAACATTCCGATCGTCGGCCGGATCGTCGCGATCGCCGACGCGTACGACGCGATGACCTCCGACCGCGCGTATCGCCGCGCGCTGTCCCACGAGGTCGCGATCGGTGAGATCGAGCGCTGCTCCGGTACCCAGTTCGATCCCGAGCTCGGCGACGCGTTCGTCAAGCTCGTCGAAGCCTGGCGCCGCGACATGCGCGAACGCGGCCACCACTCGCTAATCCCGCGTTGATATGGCGCGCGTCCGCGATGCATTTTGCAGCTACTGCGGCACGAAGTTCGCCGAGCCGCTGGTCTACCCGCGAACGTGTGCCGCGTGCGGTGTCCAAATTTGGGCCAATCCCATCCCGGTCGCCGTCGCGCTCGCGCCGGTCGAGGTCGACGGTGGGGGCGTGTCCCCCGCCGGCAGCGCCGCCGAACGGCGGGGCGGTTCGATAGCAGGTAGGATCGGTCTGCTCGTGATCCGGCGTGCGATTCCGCCCGGCATCGGCAAGCTCGCGCTCGTCGGCGGGTTCGTCGAGGCGCACGAGTCGTGGCAGCACGGCATGGCGCGCGAGCTGCTCGAAGAAACGTCGGTCGCGATCGCGGCGCCGCAGTTCGCGCCGTTGTGGTTCGCGTCGAGCGAGCCGAAACCCGATCGCGTGTTGCTGTTCGGCGTCGCGCCGCCCGTGCGAGAGCTCCCCACATTCGAACCCGACGACGAGGTGTCCGAGCGCGGCCTCGTGTTCGGCCCCGACGGCCTCGACGAGGTCTTCGCGTTCTCGCTGCACGCCGAGGCAGCACGCCGATTCTTTGCTGCGCGCCAGATCACGGGTGCGCACGCGTTCGTCGCGCGCTGAGCATTGCGGTTGACCGCCGCGTGCGAATGCGGGCACGATCTGCGATGGAGGCATGGGGATGAAGTACGTGTGGCTCGTGGCGCTCGCGGTGGTGGCGAGTTGCTCCAAGTCGAACTCGGAGGCGTGTTGCACCTCCCAAGCCGACTGCACCGCGGTTGGCTTGCCGGTCGGCTCGACGTGCCCGAGCGGCCAAGGCTGCAGCGATCACGCATGCGTCACCGCGCAGTGCACGGGCGATAGCGATTGCAGCGCGCCGACCCCGGTGTGCAGCGGCTCGTTGTGCGTGACCTGCGATGCGACCCACGGCTGCGCCGCGAGCGAGCCGGTGTGCAGCATCGACATGACGACGTGCAACACGTGCGGCGACAGCAGCGATTGCGCGAGCTTTCCGGACGCGCCGGTGTGCGACACGACGTCCGGCGGCTGCGTTCAATGCGTCACCGCCGCCGACTGCGCGACCGCGACGCCGGTGTGCGATCACGGCGCTTGCCGCGCGTGCACCGCCGACGCGGATTGCCCGAGTGGCGCGTGCGCTCTCGACGGCACGTGTGTCGATGCGACGGCAATAATCTACGTCTCGCCCACCGGGGTAGACGCGGGCAGCTGCCTGATGATGTCGCCGTGCGCGACGCTGAGCTACGCGCTCACGCAGGTACACTCGGCGACGCGCGACATCGTGCTCGCCGCGGGCTCGTACAGCGACAACGTCACCATCGTCGGCGGCGCTCTCCCCATCGGGTTGCACGGCGGTGGCGCGACGCTGTCGGCCGTGAGCCCGTCGAGTCCGGCGATCACCACGACGTCGACGCCGGTGCTGATCAGCGACCTCATGATGACCGGCGACAACACGGGCGATGGCAGCACGATCGTGACGGGCACGGGGATGGTGACGCTGCGGTCGGTCACGGTCGACAGCTCGGATGCGATCCTGGTCGGCGGACCTGTCCTCGCCCAAGATCTCGAGGCGACCAACACGACCAACATCGCGATCATCGTCGCCCCGGCCGGCGATCTCACGCTCGACCGCGCGGTGATCCATGGCGGGTCTAAAGGCCTTTCGTGCTCGATGAGCTCGGCGACCCCTTCGCGCGTCGCGCTTCAGAACGTCATGGTGTACGGCATGGCAAACCTCGCCCTCGACCTGACGTATTGCAAAGGTACCGTCGCGTTCACGACGGCGACCGCTTCGGGATCGATCGACAATGGCGCGCAGGTGAAGTGCGGCACGCTGGCGATGTCGATCTCGTCGTCGATCGTATGGGGCACGGCTGCGGGTGGACCCGTCGTGGGCAACTGCACGTTCGCATCGACCATCGCAGGCCCGACGCCGGTCACCGGGACGATGACCTCGGACCCGTTGTTTGCGAACCCGGCCGCGAACGACTTTCACATCACCGCCGCGAGCCCAGCGAAAGACGCGGTGACGACCGGCCCGATCGACGACTTCGAAGGTGACACCAGGCCTCAAGGCGCCGCCTACGACATCGGCGCAGACGAGCTGAAACAACCATGAAGCGAATCTTGCTGTTCGTTCTGTTTGTCGGCTGCTCGCACGCGAGTCACGCCACATCGCAGACCTGCGAGAGCGCCTCGGACTGTAATGATCCCGCCCTGCCCTACTGCGTCGCCAACGCATGCCAGGCGTGCGACGGCACAAACGGTTGTCAGATCGACGAGCCGCGCTGCTCGCCAGACACGTTGACGTGCGTCGCGTGCGTTGGCGATCACGACTGCGACGGCTATTCGACGGCGCCGCACTGTGCACCGACCGGCGGCTGCGTCGGTTGCATCGACTCGACCCAGTGCGAGACCACGACGCCGACCTGTGATCAGACGACGTCGACGTGCCGCGCGTGCGCCGCCGATACGGATTGCAGCTCGCGCGTGTGCAGCGCCCCGAGCTGCACCGACGCGTCGACCGTGCTCTACGTCGTGCCCGGCGGAAACGCATCGGCGACCTGCGAACAAAATGATCCGTGCTCGTTCGCGCAGGCGATCACGAAGATCGACGTCGCGCACCCGGTGATCAAGCTCGGCGCGGGGGCGTACACCGACTCCGTCACGATCGCGTCGAATGTGAGCGTGCTGATCGATGGTTCCGAAGCGACAATGAACGGGACGATCGAAGTGTCCGGGACAATGAACGGAGCCGCTGACGTCACGATCGAGGGAATGACGTTCGATACCGGTATCGTCGATTGCTCTGCCGACGCGGCCGGCGATGCGGTTCCGGCGCTGACCATCGCCGATGGCACCTTCACCGGCGGTGGCCTGGGGGATGGCAGCGTTACCAGCTTCGAGAACTGCACGCTCACGATCTTGCGCAGTGCGTTTCACGGCCCGGGGCAGGCGATCTACATGCAGGGCGAAGGGGCGCTCAAGGGAGCCCCGCTTACGATCGATCGATCGTTGTTCGATGGTGGGGATGCAAACGACCCGCAGATCGGACTCTATAACGGCGACTACCTGATCATGACCAACAGCATCATGGTCAAGACCGCCGCCACCGGCACCGAGCGAGCGAGCATCCTGCTGAGCACGGTCCAAGCGGACCACGACAGCAGCGTGACGTTCTCGACGTTCTACGGCCCCGAGTGGGTCTGCGGCACCGTCGCGACGACGATCGACGTCGACGACACCATCTTCGTCAATGCCCTCGCCGGCGCCCTCGACTCGACTTCGGGGGCCTCGTGCCAATGGCACTACTCGCTCGTCTTCCCGCAGAAGGACGGGCTCTCTGGATCCCAGAACATCTCGCCGCCTACCGACCCACTGTTCGTAAACCCATCGGCAAACGACTTCCATCTGATGGCGGCGAGCCCCGCGAAGGACGCCGCCGACCCGCAGGCGACGGATCCCGACGACTACGAGGGCACGACGCGGCCACAAAATGGCCGCTCGGACATCGGAGCGTTCGAGTACAAGCCGTAAAGTACGCGTCGCGATGCCCGACGCCTCTATAATCTCCGCGCCTGTGCTGGGGATTTCGGGGAAATACGTGCTGGAGGCGCGTCTTGGCGGCGGTGGAATGGCCGAGGTGTTCACCGGCTCCACCGTCGGCGCCGAAGGCTTCTCGCGCAAGGTCGCGATCAAACGCGTGCTGCCAGGGTTCTCCGACAACCCGGCGTTCGCGCAGATGTTCGTAGCCGAGGCTCAGATCACGTCGCAGATGGTCCACCCGAACATCGTGTCGGTGTTGGACTTCGATCGCGATGGCGAGAACCGGCTGTTCCTCGTCATGGAGATGGTCGACGGCCGCGACCTCGACGCGCTGATGTCCGCGGGCGTGTTGCTGCCGATTCCACTCGTCATCTACATCATCAGCGAGGTACTGCGCGGCCTCGGCTACGCGCACGACCTGCCGGTCGGCACCGACGTGCGCGGCGTGATCCATCGCGACGTGTCGCCGCACAACGTGCTGCTGTCGTGGGAAGGCGCGGTCAAAGTCAGCGACTTCGGGATCGCAAAGGCGCGCGCCGCGAGCGAGGCGACCGCGTCGGTGTTCATCAAGGGCAAGCCGGCGTACATGAGCCCCGAGCAGGCGAACGGCCAGCCACTCGACGGGCGCAGCGATCTGTTCGCGGTCGGCATCATGCTGTGGGAGATGCTGATCGGCCGCCGGCTGTTTGTCGGCGAGGACACCCGCTCGACGCTCGCCGCCGTGCTGTTCGGCCAGGTGCCGCGACCGCGCTCGCTGCGCGGCGAAGTGCCGAAAGATCTCGAGCGCGTCACGATGAAGCTGCTCGAGCGCGACTTGCCGGCGCGCTACGCGACCGCGGAGCTCGCGGTGGCTGACTTGCTCGAATGCGAGAACGCGCCGAAGAACGGTCGCGAGCTGTTGACCCAGATGCTGACCGAGCGCTTCCCCGATCTCGCGCCGATTCGGCAAAGTGTGTTGCGCGCGCGCGAGCGCAGCGGGCCGAAGTCTGCAGCGCCGCCCTCGTCCGCCGAAGCAGGCACGGTGCGCGAGACGCCGGGCCGCGGCGTGCCCAAGCCGCCGGTGCAGAGCCTCGGCGCCGCCCGTGCTGCGCCGACCGGGACGCTCGGGCCGAGCAAGTCGGCGCTGGTCGAGGTCGCAGCCCCCAAGCGCAAGCTCGGTCGGGTGGTCGTCGTTGCGGCGGTCGCGATCGGGCTCGGCGCCGCGACGTTCGCGCTGGTGTCATCGGCGACCAAGCGCGGCGATCAGGTCGCGATCGGATCGCCAGTCCCGCATTCGGTAGCGCAGCCCACGCCGATCGACGCCGGCATGGCGCCCGCCGACGCTCCCGCATCGCCGCCGCCACCGCCGCCAGCCCCGATCGACGCCGGTGTGGCGGACGCCGCTGCGCCCCACCCCCAAAAAGATGCATCCTCGGCGCAACCGGCGCACCCTGCGGTCGAAAAGAGGACGGGGCGACTCAAGGTCGACGCGTTCCCGGTGCTCACCGTCTACGTCGATTCCCGCAAGGTCGGCGATACCCCGTTCCCTCCGATCACGTTGCCCGTTGGCAAACACGCGCTGCGCCTCGTCAACAACGAAAACGGCATCGACGAACACCTCGCGATCACGATCACCGACGGCCAAGAGACCCTCATCAACCGAGTCCATTGATATGCGCGCACTCCTCGTCACGCTCATCCTGTTCGCCTCGACCGCGGCTCGCGCCGATGGCGACATCGGCGTCATCGTCACTGGTGAAGCGACGCTGCAGCCCCAGCTCGTGGCGCAGGTTGAAGGCTGGTTGCGCCACCACGGCCACCAGCTCGCGCCCGCCGCACTCGAGCCCGATGCGATCAACACGCTGATCGATTGCGTCGTCGTGCAAGACGATGCGTGCGTGCGCACCGTCGTCGACAAGCGCTCGCGCTCCGGCAGCATCGTGTTCGCACGCGCCGACGTCACGCCGACCGACGATGGCACCCGCAACGTCACGCTCGTCGGCTACTGGCTGGTCAAAGGCCACGATGCGGTCGCGGAGCGCCGCAACTGCGAGCGCTGCAGCGAGCAGAGCCTGCGCAACGCCGCCGACGACATGATGACCGCGCTCGCCCACGCCGGCGAGCTCGACCCCGGCCACCTCGCCCTGCGCTCGACCCCGGCCGGCGCGAAGGTCCTGATCGACGGCACGCCGGTCGGCGTCACGCCGCTCGACTACGATCTGGCGCCCGGCAACCACAAGATCTCGGTGACCGCCGACAAGCACGACGTCGAGACCCGCGACGTGATCGTGCGCAAAGGCGAGACCACTACGGTCGAGGTCCCGTTGAAGCCGATCGGCTCGACTGGCGGCTCGTTCGATGACACGCGGCGGTCGCACCTGGTGCCCGGCCTCGTGATCGGGGCGGGCGCGGTCGCCGCGATAGCCGGCGTCGTGATGATCGCGACCGACAAAGGCGTGCCGAGCCCGATCGGGCCGCAACAGCCGACGTATCAGAACAGCTCGCCGGGCGATTACGTGCTCGCCGGCGCGGGTGCCGTCGCGATCGGCGTCGGCGTGTACTTGTGGTTACGCGCGAGCTCGCATCCGAGCTCGGCTCCGATCGCGACAGTGACGCGCGATGGAGGCGTCGTGGGTTGGTCTGGTCGTTTCTGATTTCTCGAGGAGGACGTCATGGTCAAGACTTGCTTTGTGATCGCTCTCACCGCTCTGCTTGCCATCGGGTGCAACAAGAGCAACCCGAACTACTGCCCTGGCAACCCGAACAACAACTGCAGCGAGACGGACGGAGGTAGCGACGGCGCCACCTCGTGCGGCTCCAACGCGGATTGCACCGGCGCCGGCGCATCGGTGTGCGATACGTCGACCTCACCGCACGCGTGCGTGCAGTGTACGACCGCCGATCACGCCGCCTGTAGCGGCACCACGCCCGTCTGCAGCGGCCTCGACACCTGCGGAGCTTGCACGATGCATAGCCAGTGCGAGTCGGGTGTCTGTCTGCCGGACGGCTCCTGCGACGATGGCAGCGACGTCGCTTACGTCGACCCCGCCGGGACCGACAACGACACGTGCTCGAAAGCGATGCCGTGCACGAAGGTCGCGAAGGCGCTCGGCACGAACATGCCGTACATCAAGATGACCGGCTCGACCGACGAGCAGGTCTCGATCAACAACCAGACGGTCACGATCCTGGCAGATCCGAACACGCAGCTCACGTCGACCAGCATCGGCGTGATCCTGAAGGTCGATGGAACGAGCGTCGTAAAGATCTATGACCTTCAGATCGTGAATGGCCTTGGCGCGACCGGCATCGGCATTTCCATGCCACCGGGCAACACTGCGGCGCTCACACTCAATCGCGTCCAGATCACTGGCAACACGGGCGCCGGGATCGCAGCGAACGGCGGAACACTAACGGTTTTTCGATCCACCCTCGCACTGAACGGAGCTGGTGGCATCGATATCACTGCTGCGACTACCTTCACCATCATCAACAACTTCATCTACCGGAACGGGAATTCGT